>NZ_LR877185.1:1492574-1792574 GCF_903995135.1 Pseudoalteromonas sp. 3J6
CTGGGTGCTGTACTGACAACGCAGAAGTCGAGTCGTTCTTTCATTCGCTTAAAGCAGATTTAATTCGAGGAAATAAATTTGAGAGCAGCGGTAAACTATTATCAAAATTAAAGGTTTACCTAAATTACTTTTACAATAGACAGAGATTGCATTCGAGTTTAGGATATAAATCACCTGCCGAGTTTGAATTGGCAGTTAATTGAAGCGTGGACGGTGTCCACTTTATCGGGTGAAGATCAGCCTTCGGTGTACCTGATTTAGCTATTCTAAGCCAAGGAGAGTTAGTTGAAAATACTCGTATTACTCAGCTTGTGTTACATACTAATTATGAGCTTTAGCTCTTTTAGTCAGTCACATGTTAGTGTCGCTGAAATCAATGGTGCAAATATTGAATACATCGATATTGGAGAAGGTGAGTTCAATATCGTTATCGAATCAGGTGTTGGTATGGGCGTAAATTACTGGAAGCCTTTACTTCGAGACTTACAAGAATTACAGCAGCGAATTATTATTTATTCACGTGCTGGAATTGGTAAATCCACTGATTTACCTGACGTTTCGTTAAAGAGCTCGAATAAACGTTTAAATGACTTGTTGGCAACGCTAAAAGTTGAAAAAGGCATTATCTTAGTTGGCCATTCTTATGGAGGCTTACATGCTCGAGAATATGCGGCTTCTTTTTCTGACCACATCAGTGGAATGGTTTTACTTGACCCAAGCCACGAACTTTTTTCAAATAAACTTAAAAAATTAAATAATGAATGGGCCGAAAATGATGAGAAAAAATTAAATACTATTATGGCTGGCAATCGAGAATGGGCTGTATTACAAAGTGAATATAAAAAAGGTATGTTATCAGATGGCGGAACAATAATGACGATACCCACGATTGTTGTCACATCTACTAAGAACGCTGAAAGTGATTGGTGGATTGGCCATAGTTCCGAAGGCAAAAAGGTTTGGAGAAACCTACATTCCTCGTTAATCAAGAATAACCCAAACTCTATTCATATTACTTCAAATGTTGTAGGGCACAATATACCATTGGAGAAACCTGATTTGGTTATTTCATCAATAAATCAATTAATTATGATAGTAAAGGCTAATAATAAAGCCTTAAAGACGAATTAGTTGTATTAGTAGCAGTTGGCTCTTTTCACTTCACATTTTAGCCAACTTTTACTCGCCAACGTTGCCATTGTCTGCCTATTACACTCCCCACTCAATCAATAATACCTAGCGGCTCGGTTAGGTTTAATTATTTTGACTAGGTTTGTTGCACTCAACCGAAGCAATATTCAACTAACTTAAAGCCTTTTGCCTTTAACCTTGCATTTCAACTATAAACCCCCGTTACGGTTTGGTTAAAAATAGCGCTTGGCAAGATGGTTTTTGATCAAGCTAAAAATGAGCAACGCTTTTAAACCAGAGATACTCGCCACATTTTAGAATGGGTAAAAGGATTGTTGAGCTCATAAGTGCAATTTAAAAGTCAGACTAAGTAATAGCTAAAAGTAGGGGTTACTGGTTTATCTTATGGCCTTAAGCTTTGTCTAATAAGCAAAATAAAGATAACGGGTCAGTCAATACATTTGATGTCTGAAGTCAAGATTTGACCCTTTCGGTTCTTTCGGTTCAGAATTCTGAACATCCTCTTCATCTTGTGATAATCATTAGCAGCCCGTTAAACATGGCGCTATAAATATGTTACTTTATCCGCTGATATATTTAATAGCTATGGAAAGATAAATGAAAATACTCATATGGATTGGAATTATATTTTTAGCCATCCCCCTTGTTGGTGCCTTAATTGCTCTTATTATTGGCTTATATGTTAATAACCCTAGCACACATAACGCGACTGCTTTTGATAGTAAAATTAGCAATCAATATTACCTACGAGACGGTAAAGTTGTTTATGTTTTAGATGGCAATTTTTTCCAAATTGGAGGCTCCCCAATAGAAGGAGCTGACCCTGATACATTCAGTGTGATTAGTCAGTCTTACGCTAAAGATAATAATAGTGTTTATTACGACGGAAGACGAGTTGAGGGTGCAGATCCTAGCTCAATTCAGTTGGTAACATCGGGTATTAATGCGAGTAAATATGAATCTGGCTATCTTATTAGTGGTGGCAAAGTTTTTTGTTATGGGCAAGTGATAGAAGATGCAGACGCCGCTTCGTTTTCTTATTTGCTTGGCTCATACGCCATGGATAAAGAATATTTATATTACTACATCGATGTTAAATTTCCACGTAAAACAATGCCAGAAGCGATTAAAAATGCGAACGAGCGTTATCTTCGTCATGGTGAGCAGGTAATTTATCAGGGAAAAATAATTAGTAACGAAGCCAGTCGTTTTAAAATTATAAATGATGAGTATGCCGTAGACGGACAGCATGTTTATTCACATGGTGAGATTGTTGAAGGCATGATAGCCGATGGCTTTACGGTGATTACGCCTTACTACAGAAAAGATAAAAACCAAGCGTACTACTTTAATACACCCATACCAGAAAGTGATCCATCTACATTTAAAGTATTAAATGATTCTGTTGCAAAAGATATTAAGCATGTTTATTACAGAGGTTATATTGTTGACAATAGAACGGTGGAAGAAGTGAGTCGATCTGATGCCAGCGAGCTTGAGAAGATGTGGAAATGGAAATCTCTTCACTTAAGCCCAACGCGGGTGATTTTGGTCCCTACTGATGATGTTAAAGACATTACAAATAATTTTTATGCTTACAATAACGAAGTGTATAGCAGAAATAATAAACTGCTCGGTGTTAAACCTGAAGACGTGGTTATTCTTGATGATGGAAAAACGTTTGTCCGTATAGGATCTCAAATTTTTTATTATAATGCTGTAGTTGAGGGTGCAGATCCAAACACTTTCACAGTAATAGCTGATCGTTTCTCAAAAGATGCAAAGCATGTTTATTGGGAAGTTTATAAGGTAGTCGACGCCGATCCATTAACCTTTGAATATGAAGAAAATTTATATGCAGACGAGAACGATGCGGGTAAGTACTACTTAAAAAGATGGGAATAAACGCTCAAAGGTACAGGGTATGACTATCTACTCTGTATCTTTATTTTGTAGCCTGAGAAAGCCCCCACAACAATATCGACGTTTGATGATTTTGCCGCGTCTAAACGGGTATTCAAGCTGTTTTTCGCGCCAAGTAGTTAAAAATGCGTGCGCGCTATCGCCAATCATATTTTCAAGTAACAACACAACGCCATGGGTGTTTATAAGCGTACCTTATATATCAAACGCCAGTGTAATTGCCATTAATGACTCCTGTTTAAATCGTTACGAAAGCGCAATTTTACTACTCAATATTAATCACCTTATCAGTTAATAAAGTACAGTAAAAGCACCCGCGTTTGTGCAGTTACTGTAAACCCCCGTTACGGTTTGGTTAAAAATACCGCAAGGTAAAGTGGTTCTTTTGTTTCTTTTGGAGGAGAGTTTAGAAAGGGTATGTCTTTATATGAACAGCTGGCAGTAGTTACTCTGCAAATGATCCAAAAAAGCGGTTACTTTCACTAAAGGGTATTTTCGACCAGAATAAAGTGCATGCAAAACTAAATCCTCGGGCTCATCAGGCAAGTTAATTTTAACCAAATCGCCTTGCTCTAACTCCGTAAGGCAAGCGTTCAAGGGGAGTATTGCAAATCCTAATCCTTTTAGTGCTGCAGCTTTTGCCATTTGCCCGCTGTTTACCTTATAGCTGGATACGACACTAATAGCCCCTGCTTTTTTGAATCGCCAAGGCATTCCTTGTAATACAGATAAACTAGTAATACAGGGATACTTACTCAGTTTATCTATTGATTCTGGAGTAGGGTACTTTTCAAGTAAACAGGGTGCAGCCACCACATAACTTGGCCAACGCAGCAACTCTTTAGCAACCCAGCCAGAATCTTCTAATGACCCACGACTAAAACGTAGTACCAAATCAAACCCCTCAAGTAATCCCTCTGCAGGATTGAGCTGAGTATCGCAACTCAGTTTTATTCTAGGGTGTTTGTGGCAAAAATCAGCTATAGCTTCAGCCATGAAAGGGAGATCAGGTGTAATTATTTTAAGATGCCCAGCTATCGAATCACCCACTTGATGAACTTCTTTCAGCGCATCACCTATCGCCATAATAAGAGGAGATAAGCTATGATAAAGCTGCTCTCCTGCTGCTGTTGCTGTCATTTTACGAGTTGTGCGCTCTAATAATCGAATATTTAAGGCTTGCTCTAATAAAGCAACATGTCGGCTAATGTTAGAGGTTGGCAATTGGCGTTGCTCTGCTGCTCGCTTAAAACTTAGCTGCTCGTATACTTTTTGAAAGCTCAACAGCCATTGCATATCAATATTCTCCAGCACTATTACCTCACAATATGGGATTAACAAACCAACAGTAGCACATTTATCCCAATAAATGATTTTGAAATAATCATTGTGTCTTTCAACAATATGGAATAAGCAAATGAGTAAGGTTAATCATATAGCTATTATTGGGGCCGGGGTTGCAGGTTTAGCATTCGCTATTTTTGCAAGAAAACAAGGCATAAAAGTGACCATATACGAAAGGAATAGTCATTTTTCCTCAATAGGCGCAGGGGTTACCCTGTGGCCAAACGCTATGTTTGTAATAAAGCAAATGGGTTTAATCAATAAGTTTAGCCAACTAGGTGGTCAGCCAAGCTTTATGCGCCAATTTAGCCGCGCTGATACACAACACGCTGAGTTTGATATTAAAGCACTTAATTCAACAAGCGGCTTTCCCACGATCACTATTTTGCGCCGAGATTTAATAAGTATTTTAGCTCGCGAGCTCAAAAGCCTGAGCGCGACAATTCATTTTAATCGCTCTATAAATACTGAGGATATTCATCAACTAAAAAAACAATTTGACCTAGTGATAGGCTGCGATGGGCGTATGCATTCAGCAGCTCGCGAACTTCTTTACCCCAATACTGTACTTCCCAAATATCAGGGCTTCATCAACATCATTGGCATTAGCAAAATGGACTTAGCTGCATTTAACCAAAGCATTCACGACTACCGCAACAAAACAGAACGATTTGGCATAGTGCCTGTGGCAAATAATTTTTGTTATTGGGCTGCTGCTTGGCCAAGTAAAATAGACAAAACCAAACAAATAGACGATTGGTATAATGAAATGCGTTTGCGCTTTAAAAACTGGCCTGAAAAAATCCAAACAGTATTTAATTACAGCGAACAAAACAGCATAAAGCAGCTATTTGTACATGATTTAGATCCACTTCCATATTGGCATAATGAAAATTTACTGATTATCGGTGACGCAGCCCACGCCCCATTACCTACATCTGGACAAGGCGCCAGCCAAGCACTTGAAGATGTATGGCATTTGTCTCAAATACTTAATAAAGGTGAGCAGCTCGAAACCGTTTTAAAGCGATTTTATGAAACGCGAATAAATAAAACCACAACCGCACAGCAAATTGGACGACAAGTGGCTAAGCAAATATTTACTCAGCAACCATCACAAGACTCAGCAACGCCAGAAATCTCTGTTACTCAGCTTAGTCAGTTATATATGCAAGGGCTAAATGAGGTTTAGAAGTATAAAAAGTAAATATTAAAATAACATCAAGGAGGAACCTAAACTATTTGTAGGGTATAAACACCTAGCTGACAATAAAAGCTTATTATGGTCACCTTTTCAGCCTCAGCTTTTCATCTCAACACCGTAAACAGGCAGCGGTTTCGTTAAAAATACCGCAAGGTAAATGCGGTATTTTTATATTATTGATTACTTAACTGCTCCCCTAGCACTGCTGCTTGGCTATAAGCATTATCGAGCGATAGTTGATGGCGTACATCGGCAAACTCTTGATACTCTGAGGCAATTTCATGAATGGTACTCACGCCTAAATATTTACTCAACGTACGTAAGTGCGGCACTAAATGGCTCATATGCTCACGTATGCCACCTTGCTCAAAACCAAACTCACCGGTTGAGGTGATCACAACCAAGGTCTTACCGCCAAGTAGAGGTTGTAGCGGCAAGTCACCACGGGAAAGATCAAAATCAAAAGTTTGGTTTATACGTATTACTTGATCAAACCATGCCTTTAACTGTGCGGGCATACCGTAGTTATACATAGGCGAGGAAATCACAATAATATCGGCAGCGGCAATTTCAGCGATTAATGTGTCTGACAAGGCCAGTAACTGATGTTGCTCAGCAGTCTTTTTATCATCAGGTGTAAATACTGCGCCTATCCAGTCTTGGGTAATAAAAGACGGCGGATTCACACCAACATCACGATAAAAATACTCATCTATAGCTTGGCGCTTTGCAAAGCTATCAATAAAATGCTTAGCAATATTTTTAGAGATTGAATCGTGATCTGGGTTGTCGTTTTTAACAGCTCTTACGCTTGCATCAACGTGAAGTAGGGTAGTCATACTGTTTATCCTATTAGTAAATGTAGGTTAATCATCTTACTAACAGGCATATTTCACAAACGAGTAAACCTTAACTATAAATAAGTTATACTCATCTATAAGTTAATTCTATTTGGTGTGAATAATCCCCCATGCAAGTATCACTACAAGCACTCAAAGCCTTTGAAGCTGCGGCGCGTTTAGGCAGTTTTAAAGCCGCCGCGGATGAACTATCGCTCACGCCAACCGCGATTTCGCATCATATAAATAACCTTGAAAACCGTTTAAACGTCGATTTATTTTACCGCCAAGTTAGAAAAATCACTCTTACCCCCACAGGTGAATATTTAAGTGAAGCAACAAGCAATGGCTTTAACCTTATTAATCAAGCGCTAGCTACCGTACAAGCTAAAGGCACCGCCGTTAAAATAACCACTACGTCATCACTGGCCGCACTGCGTTTAATACCCGCATTACAGGAGCTATCAAAAAGTCAGCCCAATCTTGAAGTAGATATATCAACCAGTGAAGCCGTTGATAAGCAATTACACACCTTACCGATTCGCTTTGGCCAGCAGCGCAATATAAACGCTGATGACATTATAAAAACCGAACAATTTAACGTATTCGGCTCATACAAAGCCGCGGATATCCCATGGCAAAATGGCCCAGTTACGCTCTATACCACTAAATGGAAAAACAATGCGCTGAGTGAGCCTCCAATTAAACAATGGCTTACTCAAAACAACTTAGATCCTGCGTTATTTAGTATTAAAACCTTTGACCAAGAGCTATTTGGTATTCAAGAAGCTATGGCAGACTCAGGACTGGTTTTTTGCTCAACCACGCTAGTACAACGATTATTAGACACCGAGTTACTTAAAAACTTTAATACCCACGTAGTTGAATCTGACTTTTGCTACTACATACCTAATAAGCAGCGCTTTCAAACCCGAAATACTCGCCTCGTTTTAGAATGGGTAGAAGGGTTGTTGAGTTTATAAGTTCTGAGCAGCAATCAAAGTACATAATAGCTAAAAGTAGGGGGTTACTGATTTATCTTAGTGCTTTAGACTTTGTCTAATAGGCAAAATAAGGATAACGGGTCAGTCAATGAATTTGATGTCTGAAGTCAAGATTTGACCCCTTTGGTTTTTAAGCTTTGTCTAATAAGCAAAATAAGGATAATTGGACAGTCAATAAACTTGATGTCTGGAGTCAAGATTTGACCCCTTTGGATTCCTTCAAAACAATATAGCGACCGCATTGAATATAAATTAAAAAAACAAAAAATAATCCTTAACCGCAATGCTTTTACACAAAGCAATGGCAATAGTAATCTTTTGCTAACGAACAGCTTGCATTCAGTTGAATACTGTAAACCCCCGTTACGGTTTGGTTAAAAATACCGCATAACATGTTGGTTGTTTTAGTTTATATTTGAAAGAGAGTTTACAAAACGCTGTGGAAATCAGATTCTGTAATTTCAAATTAATCAAAGTATTAAATTAAGCTTTAAATTAATTGAGAAGTGGGGCAGACCACCATGTAGGCTGAAATATAACGACAGGAGTGAGCGCTAATGCTAAAAGCCAAAAGATAGCGGCTTGAGCTCGACTTTTACTAATGCGATAGGAGAGTAGCCATAAAAGGGAACTAACTATCATCACAACAAAATATAATAATACTCCATAAACGCCAATACCTTTACCGGCTAAAATAAACTCACTAAATGTGAGGGTTAAGTAAACTTCCGTCCCCACGGCCAATAAAACAGCAACTAAAAATAAGAAACTTCCCATAAAATGTCTGTTCATTATCGTAACCCTAAATCGTATAATGGCTTGGCTAACTCTTTTTAGTTATGTTGTGATGAGTTGGCTTCTAATTTAACCAGTGGCATTATTAACCGCCATTTTGCTGCGTTATAAACCACCAAAATGATGTTTTGTAAACTGTCACGTGTATAAGGATAGTATGAAGTACCTATTAAATATCTTGGTGTTATTAATCTCATTTCAACTTAATGCTCAAGAGATCAAAGTTAATACCGGAAAGTATTCCGATTATTATCACATGAAATACGAACTTACTTCAGGCAATTATTCTGTAAACTCTGAATATGGATTTTCTAAAGGTGGTCAATTTGAAGTATTTGTTCCTAAGGAACGCTTTCCAATCGCCGCTCCAAGTTGCAAAAAGAATATCATAATTCGTATGCCGCACTCGGGCTCCGAAAAACGTAAACGAGCCCTATACAATGAGCTATTGCTGTCCAAAACTATTACAGTTACATTGGAGCTGAATCCATATGTTAAGGTCTTAAAAAAAGATCCATTACAAGTTGAGTTAAAGTATTGCAATGTATTTTTCAGACAAAAAGCTGGCGACTATTTTGATCAGCTTTAATGCATATAATGAGGGTAAAAACACTAGATTATTGCCCTCGCGTTGCTTATATCAGCCAGCTGCTTTTAGCCCATTATTGGGGCATTATATTTCTCTATGAATTCTAGGTGAAATTTACTTATGAAAGGCAGACTCAATGAGTATAGGGTAAGGGTAGCTGATTACCGAATAATTTATGAGATACACGACTCTGAAATGATCATATTAGTGGTAAAAGTTGGTCACAGAAAGGCTATATATAAATAATAGATCTAATTAAGTAATAGCTAGAAGTAGGGGGTTACTGATTTATCTTATTGCTTTAGACTTTATCTAATAGGCAAAATAAGGATAACGGGTCAGTCAATAAATTTGATGTCTGAAGTCAAGATTTGACCCCTTTGGGGTTTTTTTAGCCCACTATTTTTAGCCTGTTATTTAGGCGTTAGAAGCTGATCTTAAACGCGTTTTCAATTGTTAAAATATTTAAGTAATGTGTTAGAGACGCCCTATCAGCTACAGTAAATTTAGGCGACATAGACAAGGAGTAAGAATGTCATTAACAGCAGACAACTTTGAAAATTTTTATCGTGGAAATTGTGCTGAACATATTGTTACTAGCCAAATTTTCTTTCATGGTTTTGAAGCGCATAAATTCAATCCTGATTTTGGTGTAGATTTATTAGTGACCAATAAAGCAAGACAAAAGTTTCTCGGGGAAATTTCAAAAGAAATTAGCATACAAGTTAAATCTTCATTGGTTGTCAAAGAGCGAGCTTCAATTGCAATAGATAAGGAGGAGTTTGCACATTTAATGAAACAAAATAACCCTGTACTTACTTTCGTGCTTTTTGAACCAGAATTTATTGGAGAACCGAGTCGTCACTTTCATTTAGATTCGTACGCTCAAACTTTGCATTCAATGGATGAGTGGCTTGAAAAAACTTGGGCTGATCAATTGTATAATTCACAGTTCAATATTCCTAAATCTAAAGACAGAGTAGAATTCCTTAAAAACAAAAAAGCTGCGGGAAACTTAGAACTAAATGGTTATAAAAGCAGACTTTTTTGGCTAAATAAAAATCAATTAAACAAGGCGTTGAGTTTAGGGGTGCTGCAAGAAGGGAAAGGAAACGGCAAGAGTAATTACTACTTAAATCTTGCTAAGACCGATGACGGTGAATGGCATTTCAAATCGGTTGGTCAGTCAGAACATTTCCCATATATAGAAATTAGTCATTTAAGTTATCTTCTACTGAAAAATCAAAATTATGGTTTGGAAATGGAAGATTTTGCTTATAGTTTTTAGATAGTAAATGACACATTAGATGTGTAAGTAAATGCGCTTCTAACAAATGCGTTAAATCGGACAAATTTTTCGTCAATTTCTGGCATAAGGATAATGAATGAAGCTTGTATCTCTAAAAATGAATAACTTTCGCGCCATTAATGGCGAAGGGAATGTAATTGAATTCAAAGATAATAATATTGTTTTTCTTTTCGGAAAAAATAATATTGGGAAATCTAGCGTGTTACATGCCTACAAGTACTTTACATCACCTTCTCAAAAAGCCTTGATTACAGATTTTTATGAACAAGGTACAACCAAGGAAATCGTAATAGAAGCTACTTTTCTTAAAGAAGATAGTGATATTGATAATTTCAATGAAAAGGGTTTGGATAAATGGGTGGATGCTAATGGTTTAGTCAAGTTTAGAAAAGTGTGGAGCGAAGTTGATAAAGCTGCAACTAAAATGACTTATAGCATTGAGAAAAGTGATTTTGTTGCCGGTGGGTTTGGAGGATTAGAACCTATTCTGACAAACGCTACGCCGAATATCATTTTTATTGAGGCTATGCCGAGTGTCAAATCATTAACTGATTGGTTAGAAAAAGAAATAAAAAATAAGTTACTGAAAAAATTAAAAGATAATCATCAAGCTGAATATAGTAGTGCTCTTACGGCTATCAAGTCGTTGCAAGAAAAGGTTGAGAATGAAGGTTATCTTGGAGAAATAAGCCAGAAAGCTAATCGTTACTTTAGTGAAACATTTCCCGAGCTTCAGTTAAATATACAATCAACGCCTTATAAGGAAGCTGATTTAAGCAAGGCTTTTGAAAAAGATTTCAGTGTCACTATCGGCGATAAGAAAGATGAAGAAATTAAACTTGCCGAAGCTGTTGAAGCCGCTGAAGAGCTATTAGGTGGCGATGAAAACGTTTCTAAAATAGATCGTAAATTTGATCTGCATGGTCATGGGTTAATTAGACAGGCAATAATTAATATATTGTCTTTGTTTAAAGATACTCAAGATGGTGAAAAACACATTATTTTGTTTGAAGAGCCAGAGTTGTACTTGCATCCAAGTAATAAAAGGAAGTTTAGGAATACTCTATACCAAATAGCAGAACAAGATGATTATCAAATAATTTGTGTGTCTCATGACCCTCAATTAATTGATATGAGCAGAGAGCATACCTCTTTAGCTCGGTTTGTGAAGAAAGAGAATGGCGAAACAATTATTTATCAAGCAGGCGATAATGTTTTCTCAAAAGATGAGGAAACGAAAGATCGAGTTCTAATGCTTAATCGTTTTAACCCTCACATCTGTGAAACATTTTTTTCTGATGAAGTGATTTTGGTTGAAGGTGATACAGAAGCAATAGTTTTGCGTGGCTTAATATATGAGCATTACCCAAATAGTGATTTGTTTGTACTAAATACAGGGACAAAGAATAACATTCCATTTTTCATAGAAGTATTAAGCCATTTTAAAATAAACCAACACGTAATACATGATTCTGATGAAAGGTATCTTTACACCGAAGGACAACGGAGGTTGAAAAAAGATGGAGATCCCAAAGCTAATAGTGCTTGGACATTAAATGCTAAGATTTGGGATGCTATGGAAGCAGCAAAATCAAATGGATCATCTGTTAAGCGCTATGTGTCAGTCAGAAATTTTGAACATAGTCATGATTATTCTCACGATCCCGATAAGGGAAAACCTTTGTCAGCATATGAGTTTGCCCAAACTCTAGATATTAGTGATGAGGAAAAAAGCATTGTGAATTTCTTAAAACAGGTTGCTGGTGATAAGCCTTATAACAATGAATATACGCAAGAGCACCTCGAAGAGATTGTTGAGGAACCGTTTTAAATAGTGCTAACAAGCCAATTCAAAGGACACAAGGAATTGATTAATGCCAACTGCAATTTTATGCTTATTCGAAGGTGAAAAAATCACCGTCGCGAAAGCTTTAAAGATTAAAGCCACGCAAAATCACTGGTCTTTCGGTTGTATTGAATGCCAGGAGCCGGTTAACCCGCATGGTGGCGAATCCGCTCATTTTGAACATTTATCACGAAACCCGGATTGTTCACTTAGTCATAAAAAACGGAAGAGGAAGTCGCTTAAACCAGATTACAACTTTGATGACAGTGAAGCCTTTGAAGGCTATAGAATCGATAAAAAATGGGCGTCGTTGTCTCGCAATAAAAAA
This sequence comes from Pseudoalteromonas sp. 3J6, assembly GCF_903995135.1. Lineage (GTDB taxonomy): Bacteria > Pseudomonadota > Gammaproteobacteria > Enterobacterales > Alteromonadaceae > Pseudoalteromonas. The sequence continues at coordinate 1,504,908 of NZ_LR877185.1, forward strand.
ATTATAGAGCAATGCAAAATAAGGGATAAACATACATGCCAAGCTTGTGGTTTCATATTAAAAGTTGGGAAAAAATTCGTAATCGAGTGTCATCATAAAACACCTCTTCACATTAAAGGTGAGGGTATAGTAACTTTGAAAGACTTAGTTTGTTTATGTCCAACATGTCATAGGGTTGCTCATACAAGAGAAAAACCTTTTACCCCAAAAGAGATCAAAGCTCTATTAAAAAATGGGCTATAACAAACCGCTGTAGTCGGTCGCAAGCTCCCTGGGACAATAACACGTGGGCTCAGTCGCTTCGCTCCAAACTTTATTAGCCCACGTGTTATTGCCCCTGAGCGGGGCGTTGGCGTTCTCTGTAAATGGGGTACTTTCCAATCAATAATACCTAGCGGCTCGGTTAGGTTTAATTACTTTTGCTAGGTTTGTTGCACTCAACCCAACCAATATTCAACGAACTTAAAACCTTTCCCCTAGCACCTTTTACCTTTCACCTTGCGGTGTAAACCCCCATGACATTTTGATTAAAAAAGCCACACTTCAACATGTGTTAAGGTGTGGCTTTTTTACAGCAGCTGTAATTAAAATTAAGCGACATTCGCTGCTAATAGTTCGTTACGTACTAACTCTGCGCCTTTGCTTAGGGCGTTTAGCTTACCGTTTGCGATGTCGCGGGGCAGGGGTGCCATGCCGCAGTTGGTGCATGGGTAGAGTTTGTCGGCATCTACATATTTAAGTGCTTCGCGTAGAGTTTTGGCCACCTCTTCAGGGGTTTCTATAGTATTGGTGGCTACATCGATTGCGCCCACCATTATTTTTTTACCGCGTACGAGTTCGAGTAGCTCTATAGGTACATGTGAGTTTTGGCATTCTAGCGAAATAATATCAATATTAGATTTTTGCAGCTTAGGGAATACTTCTTCGTATTGTCGCCACTCTGTGCCGAGGGTTTTCTTCCAATCGGTGTTGGCTTTAATGCCGTAGCCGTAGCAAATATGCACGGCAGTTTCGCATTTTAACCCTTCTATGGCTCGCTCAAGGCAGGCTATGCCCCAGTCGTTTACCTCGTCAAAAAACACGTTAAAAGCGGGTTCATCAAATTGAATTATATCGACCCCTGCGGCTTCTAGCTCTTTGGCTTCTTGGTTGAGTATTTTAGCAAATTCCCATGCTAGTTTTTCACGGCTTTTATAATGATCGTCATACAGGGTGTCGATCATGGTCATTGGCCCAGGCAGTGCCCATTTAATTGGTTGGCTGGTTTGCTGGCGTAAAAACTTGGCGTCTTCAACAAATACCGATTTAGTACGAGACACAGGGCCAACCACTGTGGGTACGCTGGCGTCGTAACGGTCGCGAATTTTAACTGTTTTACGGTTTTCAAAATCAACGCCATTTAAGTGTTCAATAAAGGTGGTTACAAAGTGCTGGCGAGTTTGTTCGCCATCGCTGACTATATCTACGCCTGCAGTTTGTTGCTCGTGCAGGGAAATACGCAGGGCGTCGTGTTTGCCATCAACCAGCTCACTGCCTTGTAATTTCCACGGTGACCATAAGGTTTCGGGCTCAGCAAGCCATGACGGTTTTGGCAAGCTGCCTGCTGATGATGTAGGTAATAGTTTTTTCATAATAAATGCTGCCTTTAATTTTGTTGTGTGATTAAGCGATACTTGCCGAGAACTGCTGCAGCACTGACTGATAAGGCTTAATAAAATGCTGCTCAGTAAATTTACCTTGCTCTACCGCTAATTGACCTCGCTCTGCGCGGTCATACACAATTTGCGTTAACGAATGGTCGTCATTTTTTAAATTCGGTTTATAACGGCTACCAGCGGCGGCGTTGGCGTTATAAATTTCTGGACGATAAATTTTTTGAAACGTTTCCATGGTGCTAATGGTGCTAATTAGTTCAAGGTTGCTGTAGTCGTTAAGTAGGTCACCAAAAAAGTAAAACGCTAACGGCGCAACGCTATTAGGTGGCATAAAGTAGCGCACTTGTAAGCCCATTTTTTTAAAGTATTGCTCTGTTAACGACGACTCATTAGGCTGATACTCTACGCCTAAAATAGGGTGTAAGTTTTCGGTTTGCTGATAGGTTTTGTTATCAGACACGCTTAAACAAATAACCGGTGGCTTTTTAAAGTGCTGTTTATAGGTATTTGAGTTTACAAAGCATTTAAACAACTTGCCGTGTAAGTCACCAAAGTTATCGGGAATGCTAAATTGCGGTTTGCTTTTGTTATGCTCAAGTAGTAACACGCTAAAGTCGTAGTCGCGCACATACGATGAAAAGTTATTACCCACCATGCCCTCAATTCGCTCGTTGGTTTGACGGTCAATAATATTGGTTTTTAATACCTCAATTGACGGAAATGCCTGACCACTGCCTGCAATGTCTAAATCAACCGAAATGATCTCGAGCTCAATCTCGTAACGATCCCCTTGTGGGTTATCCCAACTGGCCAGTGCATTAAAACGATTGTTGATCATTTTTAGGGTATTACGCAGGTTTTGTTGGCGGCTTTCACCCCTAGCTAAATTAGCGAAATTGGTCGTAATTCGTGTGTTATTTGACGGATGGTAGTTTTCATCCAAGTTAGTGCTTTTAATAGTAAATGTAAGATCAGTGCTCATAGCCGTATCCTTTCAATTTGAGTTGTTACTGCTTTTATCAATGACACATTACTCGCTGTTAAAACCAAACTAACGGGATAACTGTAATGGTGCTTTGCAGAGTTAATAAATTTATACGCGCTATGTAGCATGAAGAAAAACGGTATTATTTCAGGTAAAACATGAGCCAGATTCATTCTTTAACAAAGTTGAATGGATAAATTAGGCTAGTAGACGCTCCCACTCAGACAAACCCCACTTTAGAAGTCTAGATTTCTAGATGTTTTTACGGGTGTTGTGATTTATTCATACAAAACGTGAGTATTATTCAATGCTCATAAGTACTTAAAGTCCAATTTGCATAAACGGTTGTTGATATACTCGAATAAACTTAGGTGAGCTTAAGCGCTTTATTAAGCAGCTCGCCGTCGCAGAACTTTCCACAACATAAGAAGAGACAAAAGGAATGAGTGATTTAATAGTGTTAATTATATACTGCGCCATATTAGGTAGCGGTGTTGGTTTTTTAGCAGGCTTATTAGGAATAGGGGGCGGGCTAGTGATTGTGCCCATACTCAGCATGATATTACTGCACTTTAATGCTTTGCCACCTGAACAAGTAGTGGTGGTTGCCATTGCGACCTCGCTGGCCTCTATTTTATTTACTTCGACCTCGTCGGCTATTGCGCATCATAAAAATGGCAATGTACCCTGGGATATTGCGCCTTGGGTGATGGCAGGCGTTGCCTTTGGTGCGCTTATTAGTGGCTTTTTGGCTGCGCTGTTACCTGAGCATGTGGTGCGTTTAGTATTTGCTGTAAGCGTGGTGCTAATTGCACTAAAAATGATTTTTTCAGGTAAGAATGATTCAGCAATAGCACGCCCGTTACCAAATAAAGGGCTGCTGAGTGTTTATACAACCATAACCGGTGGCTTGTCTGCCATGATTGGTATTGGCGGCGGAGCCGTATTAGTGCCGCTACTGACGTTTTTTTCTGTTGATATGAAAAAAGCCATAGGCTGCGCATCAGCCTCAGGCATTGTGATAGCGCTGTTTGGATCAATGGGTTATATCAGCTCTGGTAGCCAGTTATTTAGCCTAAAAGAAGGATTTGCAGGTTTTGTGTATTTGCCCGCTTTATTAGGTATTGTATGCACCTCATGGTTTACCGCACCGCTCGGTGCTAAAGCCACCCATTATTTGCCAGTTTCAACCATAAAAAAAATATTTGCCGGCTTATTAATTGTAATGGCAATTAATATGTTTACTCGATAAGGTTAAAGTTCGCAGGCTTGCTTGCGAATATATTTTGAAATAATAAACTTTAAGGCAAGGATGCTATGAAAATAGTTAAATTAAGGGATAAAGTTGATAAAACAATCTTAAGTGTTGCTTTGTTCTTTTTGATATCACCTATTATAGGGTTAATTACAGGAACTGCTCATCAGCTTGGAACGACAGGCAGCGACTATCAACAAGCATCGTTAATTGATGACCCAGAGCAATACTGGCAAATTATTATCATGCAACTTACTATTACTTTAGCTATCGGTATCCAAGGGGTTATTACATTCCCAGCCTTGATTGCTGCACGCCAAAAAGTATTAAACTTTAGAGATAACAATAAAATAGTAGCCAATATCATATTTTATTTGCTCACTCCGGTATTCTTTATCGCTTTGTTGATATTTTTAATATATTTATTTGAAGTTTGAGAAGTGTAAGGTTTTAGACCCGTAACCCGCACCCCGACGCCCGTCAATCTTAAGACGATTAACTAAAATCTACGTCATTTGCGCATGCTTTATAAATTCGTCATAAATACTGTCTTTAATGAGCCTGTCGGGTGTAAAGGCATAATAATGCTGATAAACATTATCAATTGTACCAATGTAATTAACGCCGTAATGGCGCTCTACTTCGGCTCTTACCAAAATAGGCGCAGGGAATACCCCAAACCCTTGCTCACCTAACGACTTCATTAATGCGCTGTCGTCAACATGGCCAGCTATTGTCATTTCAATATCTTGCTCTTGCAGCCAATAATAAATAGCACGCGCGACGGGGCTTTCTTTTGCGGGGAGCACTAAAGGCTTGTTGTTTAAAGACTGCGGAAACTGCTTATGTAATTGCGAATGCCATGTTTCGTTACCAAAAAGAGCGATTTGGCTTTTGCCTATTTCATGACAAAACGCCTTAAATGACAAGGTAGTATCGAGTGGTTTATCAGCTAACACTAAATCGATCTTATGAATCGCCATTTGTGCCAGCAGCTCATCTTGTTGGCCATCAATACAATGCAAGTTGGTAATACGGTCGTTATTAATTAAAGGCGCTAGCCACTTCGACACCAGTGATTTAGGCAACACGTCTGAAATACCGACCTTTAACGTTCGTGAGTATTGCGTGGTATCACCTTGCGTGGTTTCTAGCCATTCGTGAGCAATAGCAAACATATCATTGGTGTATTGCTGAGTTACATGGCCAAATTCAGTTAGCTGTAGGCCTCGGCCTTGGCGAACAAACAGTGGTTTTCCTAATCGTTGCTCTAAGTTAGTAATTTGTGAGCTGACCGTTTGCGGCGTTAAATTAAGTATTTTACTCGCCGCAGCAATACTGCCGTGCTTACTTACCTGCCAAAAATAATATAAGTGATTGTAGTTAATGTTGGTAATCATTCGAAAATACCTGTTTTAAAGTAAGAAATAATCAGCTTTTTCCTTTGCCACTAAGTTAGTAGATTACAGTCATGCCTGCAACATAGTTACTATTAAAAGGTGTAATTGCATGAAGCTAAAACTTACAGTTAAAAACAAGATAATTAACGCAAGTGAAAAGATGTCGCTTTTGAAGTTGATAAAAAGCCAATTGGCAAAACATGCTTTAAATATTCGTAAAGTTGAGATTCAAATAAATGATCTTTCGAGTGAGCGCCACGGCACTTTGCAACAATGCAAAATTAATATTCTTTTGCCTGGGCTACCCAGTATTAATGTAAATACAAAGGGAAGAAGTATGCTGCAAGCGATAAAGCGGGCACTTAAAAATTTACAACACATTCTCGTTAATAAGTATCAACCTTCGCAACCAAGCTCTTAATTTTTATTAATATCGCACTTGCAGTGGCATGGATGCTACTCTTTTAATACGACTCTAATTCCAAGCCATGTTTAGTATTAAAAGATTCAATTATTGCCATTGAGCAGTATTTCCTTGTTGGGTTTCGTTGCACTCTACCCAACTTACCGTAACTAAAAATCTTTGACCTTGTTCCTTTAACCTTTGACCTCAGCTGTAAACCCCTCACACCATTTTGATTAAAAAGAGAGTGAAATTTTCAATTACCTAAATCCATAAAACTTAGATAAAAAAGTAACTCAAAGTCGTAACTAAGCACTAAATTTGGGTTTTGATTAATAAGCAAGTGTCTACCTAATACCAAACAGATTTATTTACTCGAGAAAATTGAGGTGGATAGAAGATACTGTTAAGGTACTTTGAAATAATAAAAAAATGCCTAACTAACGGCTAAAACCTCCTCCACCTCATAGGACGTTATCTGCTTAATTAAAGTGTTGATATTCAAATTTAACTAATGAAGCGAAAATGGAAAATTTCACCAAACTATTAGCAGTTACACTTTATATATTTTCTTTGTCTGGCTGTACTTCTATTGGCAGTTACGTCATGTCAAACCCCGGTATCTATCTTTCTGAAGCACAGTTTATAAAAGCAAAACCTAGCGACATTGGCTTTGAAAAACAAAAATTTTGCTCTTTTAGTACCACTCAATGCATTACATATCTGACTGCTGAACCTTATCAAGCAGCCGAATTTTCGCAAGAGAGTTCTGTTTATTACAACCTTCATGCAACTGGTAATAATGTAGAAAATACAATTTCACACAGAATGACACCAGATACATTTAATCGTTTTAAAGGCACTGCTTTATTACTTCATGGCTATGGGGGCAGTAAAGAAGCAATGATGGCTTCAGCTATCTATTTTAGAGCGCTTGGTATGAACGTTATTATTCCAGATCTTTTTGGCCATGGTGAATCAACTGAAGCATTTGTATTTGCAGCAAAAGAGCACGGCATTTTAAATGAACTGCTTGCTGAATCACTTTTAAATCAACCAAATAACCAGACTGTTGTAGTCGGCCATTCTATGGGAGCACTTACTGCAAGTAACTTATTATCATCAGAATATGTTGACGCTGCTATTTTACTTGCCCCAATGATGAGTTTTGATGTTGCAGCTAAGGAGTACTTACCTTATAAATCGCCTTTGCTTAGTCATTTTTTTCATAGCGAGATTGATAATATTGTTAACCAGGCAATGTTTGAGGCAGGAGTAACCATTCAAGAAACAAATTTATTGCCTAAATTAACTGAGACTAAAAAGCCTGTATTGTTAATTAACTCAGATGTTGACTCTCTATCCCCCCCGGCTTACTTTTCATCTATACAAAATGAGTTAGTAAAAAAAATAACTTTTAATGCTCGCTCTCATTCAAGTTTAATGGTGTTTGATCGTGATGATGTTATCGAAATTGAAAAATGGCTAATAACATGGTGAGCCTTCGCTATTTTAGATGACATTGAGTTTATAAGTCATTTTTTATTATTGTCGGGTTTCGTTGCACTCTATCCAACTTACGCTTTGTAAACCCCCGTTACATTTTGATTAAAAAAGCCGCACACTATTTATTTTTAAGGCATTATGTTCGACAGCATTGGCGAATTGAAAACAACCCGTATTACAACATTTAGATATTCTTTTTAAAGAGGAGAACTCTCGCATTACGTTAGATGGTGCGGTAGAAAATATAGCGTTGTTTAGACTATTCGTGATCAACATGTTGAAGCAATGCGATTGTGGAGTAGCAAGCCAGAAGGTTAAATTGAAAAAAGCTGGATGAAGCGATGATTATCGAGTCCGAGTATTTTCTTTGGATTATAAATTCATCAAAGTATACTCGCTCCCTGATCTCATCAGTGATGATTAGTAAACACTCAACATCATATCGTTATAACGTTAAAAAACCTATAACAGCTATACGCCATTATAGGTTTTTTTAAAAATATGAATGCTAACAATTAATTATAAAAAGTATTTAACCGTTAACCCAACAGAGCTAATATCATGCTGTTTTAGACCATAGTATGTGTAACCCAGTCCAGCACTCATATTATCAGAGAGCTGATAACCTAGCTCAATACCGAAGTAGAGATCAGTACCATTCTCTTCACGGTTAATCGTTGCCAAACCCTGGCTATAAGTCTTGTTGTCACTTTTCCACACCAATACGCCTGAGCTAGCACCTAAATACCACTGGTCGTTAATAAAGTACTGATACCCAACAGCCGCAGAGATACCACCTGCTGTTATAGGTTGGACTTTTGAAACAGCGTGCTTAAATGCATTCCCATCTAATGTCATACCGTCGATACTAGCAGAGAAATCACCTAGACTTTGATAACTAACATCCACAAACCAATTCTTATTGACCTGATAAACAGCGCCCAGTTTCCAGCTAGTATCAGAGTCATCTAAAGCTGTTATTTGTGCATCTAACGAGCCCAAGGCTCTATTCAGTTCACCTTTAGATACATGCGCAGTTGCTTGGCCAACACTCGCCGTAAGCCCCCACTCAGCCTTAGCAGGCAAAACCATAAGGCTAGACATTAATATAGTTGCAGCTAATAACTTGATAGATTTCACCCGTCTCACAAATGCTAAAGGCAATAGCAATAAGGTGAATAACGACATACTACCACTTGATTTTGATTCATTAACGACTGTAGCGCTTTCAAAGGCATCAACACTCACACTAACCTTGGCACTAGCTTCACCTTCTTTATTATCAGAAATGATATAAGTGACAGTATCTGTGCCATCAAACCCTATTGCCGGCGTATATTGAATAGAGTTATTCACAATCGCAGTACTGCCGTGTATCGCTGACGCAGAGATAATCTTTAACGTGTCGCCGTCTTCATCGGTATCATTCTTCAATATATCAATCGTTATAACTGTTCTATCATCCGTCGAGGCAACGTCATCATTAGCAACTGGGCTCCGATTCGCAATAACATTAACATTCACCTGCGCACTTGTTGTGCCACCATTACCGTCTGAAATAACATAGGTAATGGTATCTATACCCGCATAGTCTGGTTTTGGCATGTAGCTAAGTGATGAATTCGCTAACACCTCTACCGCACCAAAATTTGCACTTGCACTTAGCACGAGCAGTTCATCACCATCAATGTCGCTGTCATTAGCCAATACATCAATATTAGCCGCTTCATTCCACTGTATCGTAATTGCATCGTTTTCAGCAACGGGTGTGGTATTCGTGCTTAAGTAAATAGCTACACCACCAGGGTCAGCAATGCTACTGTTGGCAACACCGTCGTTATCATTCGGGCCACCATCAACAATTTGTAACTGCACACACCAGTGACCTTCCGTTAAACCTTCTTGCCACTGCTCACTACCAGGAGGAGGGCAAAATCCAGGCTCACCAAGGGTTGAAAACAGTATGTTGTCAGCATCTTCAACAAAATTTCCCCAACCAGCTGCATCAGTGTACTTACGGTAGATGGCATTAAGTGGAATAGGCTGGCGCTGTGGTAATACTAATTTGTATTCTTGTCCTGGCTTTTCTAAACCAACAACAATGTAATCAAAGATACCACCAACTATTTTAGCTTCCCCATCTTCACCGACAGCTTGAACGGTTTCTTCATGGGTTAACAATAAGCTACCGCTTTGCGTTGCAGGTGCGGCCGAGCCTCTACGCAAACATACACCCGATTCACCTTCTACTAAGAAGGTGGCTTGCGTGCTGATCATTTCAGGGACCACATTACACACACTGATAGCATCTAAGTAATCAGCAATTCCGTCACCGTCACTATCAGCAAAACCTTCTTGTGAATCAGGAATTAAGTCGCCATCTGTATCAGTTTCAGTTAATACAGGTAGCGCGCTCACCACGTTTAGGTAGATGTCGGCCTGTGTCGTTAATCCTGGCTCACCAGAGTCTTTAACCAGTGCTGTTAACTTATGAATACCAACCGATAAGTCTGCCGCATCAAACGATATGGCTTCAGATACTGTCCTATTAATTAGCACACTTAACTCATCTGACGTACTTGACCATAGGAGTGTATGGCTATCTGCACTGTTGTTATCGCTAATGGCTGCACTAACGGTTACCTCACCATCAGATCGCGACAATAACGTACGGTTTTCGTTTTGCTGTTTAGCCGTAAGCATCACCTCTGGTGCAATATTGCCTTCAGATAATGTGATATTTTGTACAGAATCTGGAGAAATGTTCACGGTATCAGACAGGCTAATTACTATGGTTTCACCGCTATCAGCGACGCTATCGTCATAGGTCTCGAAAGTAATACTCGCTGTGTTGGTTTCGCTAATTTCGACTTCACCAGATATTAAGCTATGATCAGCCCCTTCAAGCGCATTACCTGACACAGTAAACGGTACCACCACTGGATAAGTCGGTGACGTGCCGTTCAAGTAAAATTTCACCGTTACGGTACTCCCTTCCACAACGGTTTGGTCTTTACCAATAGAAATCAGCGGATGGATCTGAACACCTTGTGCTGAAATTGACTGATTACCGTCAGCATCGGTAGCCTGCCAGTAAGCTTTACTTATACCAGGAGAAAACATTGCACGATTATCGACCAGCGATACTGGTAATGGGTTACCGTTCGCATCGAGTGCGGTTGCTACGCCTAAATCAACTTTAGTATATAACGCTGTGGCATTAACGACTCGATCTTCCGGCAGGGTAAGCGTTGGCGCGATGTCATCAAACAAGCCGTTAATGGTAAGCGTGACTGTTGCGGTAGTAGTCCCATCATTACCATCAGATATGAGGTAAGTTAATGTGAGTGACCCTATAAAACCAGGAGGGGCATTAAAGACAAGCTGGCCATTTTCAACAACCACGCTACCAATATCAGCATTGCCCGATACAACACTTAACGTATCACCATCAATATCATTGTCATTGATTAAAACATCTAGGACATACCTATTCTGACCATTTTTATCAAACTCCATGGTGTCATCTTCAGCCAATGGCGCATCATTTACTGCATCAATGGTGATATCGACTTTTACAGGCTCTGACTCGCCGCCTTCATTATCAATTACAGAAAAAGTAAAGCTATCGCTACCATTAAAGTCAGCAGTGGGTGTATAGGTTAAGTTAGGTGCAGCACCCGATAGACTGCCATGTGAAGGTGTACCGACAAGATAACGGGCAATGGTGCCGTCACGGTCAGAGCCTAACAAGGTCATACCTACACTACCATCTTCTTCAACCGATACAGATTGTGCGTTCGCCATAGGTAAGTCATTTATCGACGATACAGTAATCGATACTGTTACAGCAGAAGAGACGCCGCCATCATTATCTGTCACTGTAAAGGCAAAGCTATCTTTACCATTAAAGTCAGCAGTGGGGATATAGGTTAAGTTAGGTGCAGTACCCGATAGGCTTCCATGAGAAGGTGTACCGACAAGATAACGGGCAATGGTGCCGTCACGGTCAGATCCTGACAATGTCATACCCACACTACCATCTTCTTCAACCGATACAGATTGTGCGCTCGCTGTCGGTAGGTCATTTACCGATGATACCGAAATCGATACCGTTGCAGCAGAAGAGACGCCGCCATCATTATCTGTCACTGTAAAGGAAAAGCTATCTTTACCATTAAAGTCAGCAGTGGGGATATAGGTTAAGTTAGGTGCAGTACCCGATAGGCTACCGTGAGAAGGTGTACCGATAAGATATCGGGCAATGGTGCCATCGCTATCGGTCCCCTTCAAGGTCATCGCTTTCGCCGTATCTTCAGCTAAAGAAACAGTCTGAGATGTCGCCATTGGCAGCACATTAACGTTTTGTATGATGACATTGACAGTAATTGTATCCATACCGCCTTCACCATCACTGACTCTCACGTTAAAGCGGTCAGTACCATCGTGATTGATATTTGGGGTATAGCCAATCGCTTTTGAAGTACCTGTGCCAGAAACGCTCGCGATACCATTGGTAGCATTTGAGCTAATTGACCAAGTCAATGTATCGTTGTTTTGATCGGTAGCGTTTAGCGTTAATACAAAGGCTGTTGGATTTGCGTTTTCACTCATAGTTACCGACACTGAGGTTCCTTCGGTAATAACGGGTGCAAATTTAGGAGCTTCGGTGATAGTGACTTCAACAGGCATAATCACATTTGCCTTTGCGTCACTAACACTTACATTAAAGTTATAGATACGATCCTTACCATCGTCGTCTGGGATATCATAATCAGGTGCATTTTGAAAAGTAAGAGCACCATTACTTGAGTTTATATTAAACTTCGCAGAATCTACCCCGCCAGAAATGCTATAGGTTAAAGTGTCGCTATCCATATCTTCGGCATTAACACTGCCTACTACATCGTTCTTTTCTTCGACACTAAAATCAGCTTGACTCTTTAACCAAAAAACTCCCCCGCCAACTCTGTCGACTACCGCAACATCTGGGCTATTATCACCATCAAAGTCAACAGCATTGACAGCATTTATTAGCTCAAAACCTGAGCTTATCTGCTGTTTTGTAAAACTCCCTAAACCATTATTTTCATACCAAATGACATCGCTCTCTGAACCCATTAAAATATCGATATCGCCGTCTCCATCGATATCAGCCACATTTCCCTGCGAGCCATTATCGATAATAGGCTCACCTGGGTTGATCAAATGCTCGGTGAACGAACCCGTACCATTATTTTCAAACCAATATAATTCAGTTTTAGAAATAGCAAATATATCGTTGGTACTATCACCATTAAAGTCAGCAGTTTGAAGTGAGGGTAAATCAGTTGCTTCTGTGGCATATGGATTTAACCCCGCTTGAAACGTGCCATCACCATTACCCTTTAACCAGAAGTTACGTCCAGCTGTACTACCTAAGTCACCAGCAATAATATCAGGTATATCATCGCCAGAAACATCAGCAACTGTTATCTCAAATAACGAATAATTATCGCCATCGTATATCCGACTTTGGGTGAAATTACCAGCACCATCATTTAGATAAACATATATACGATCGCGATAATTTTGAGACGCTAAAACAATATCCAAACCATTGATACCATCTAGATCACTGAGACTGATAGACTGAGCACCATTTGGTGATGCGATATCTGTTGGTAGTGTCGTACGAGTAAAAGCAGGGGTCGGCGTCGCGCCATTATTGGTGTATAAATACACAGCGTCGTTCTTAAAATCTGCTACAACAAAGTCGAGACCTGGTTTACCGTCTAATTCACCAGCGGCGACTTCCCGTAAATCAGCCCCATCTGCGCCTAAAGGAGACACGACTGTTGCAAATTTACCATTGCCATCATTTAGATATACATTAACAGCATTGCCATACAATGACGTAACAATAAAATCAGGTAGATTATCTTGATTAAAGTCTGCCACATCACTTCGATAACCGTTTGTAAATGAAGCAATTTTATCTTTACTCCAATGCTGCCACACTGGGTTGTTATTGGCGTATGCCATACTGGTAAAAGCAAATAAAAGTAAAGCAAAGGCATTATATGCAAGGAATTTAATACCGGATTTCAACCTGAATTTTCCCAGATTAAATAAAGAGCTGATTGCTGAAATATGCTTAATACAAACCGAAGGTTTAATATTAGCAATGGTTTGAGCGGTGGTTCTCATAAAAAATCATTACCTATCAATACGAAGAAGTGGTATATGTAATCCGTTAATAAGTCGCGATACGCGAGATATTGCCAATCATTGCCCACAAGAGGAACATTCACCGTTAACCACTCACCCACAAAAGAAACAAAAAATTAACAAATTAACAAATTAACAAATTAACAAATTAACAAATTAACAAATTAACAAATTAACAAATTAACAAATTAACAAATTACATAAATATTTGATTATTATAGTTAAATATAAAAGAAAATGAGAGATATAATATCTTTTTTTTACTTATTTAGTTAAATCAAAACTAAATTAAACCACACTTCTATAGTCCCTGGGCGGGATCGCACTTTGTTAACTGATATGATCTAATAGCTCCAAACCCTTGGCTACAGCGCCATTCTGAGCATAATTGAACATTTATAAATCGATATGACATTAATCAAAAGCATTGCGTGATTAGAGTTGTAGGCCAAATGCTTAATATTGTTCAAACTTCAATAGTCAAGCAAACATTTGAAAGTTATTAATATATTACTTTAAAAAAGAGTAATATTCGTATCCAAAATTTTATTATCAAACAGCCTGAAGATCCACTGAGTTGGAGGCGTTGATCATCAATCTAAGAAAGACAGGCACATTTACATCGATAGTTCTTGGTGCTGGATATATGGAAAAAGTGTATTTATATAACCGAAAAAAGAAGTATAAGAAGCTGTAAACCCCCATTACATTTTGTTCAAAAAAGCCGCACACTAATAATTAGTGTGCGGCTTTAGTATTTTACTTTTTAAAGCGATTGCTTGGTTAGTAAGTGCTTTTCAAAAAAGTCAGCCATCATAGTATGGTAATGCAAAGTGGTTCCTTTGCCTTCACGTAAGCTATGTGAACGGTTAGGGTATGAGAAAAACTCAAACTGCTTGTTATGCTTTACAAGCTCGTCAATTAAGCGTTCTGAGCCTTGATAATGCACGTTATCATCGCCTGAGCCGTGAATAAGTAATAGCTTACCGGTTAGGTTTTTAGCAAAGGTAATCGGCGAGGTGTTATCGTAACTCTCAGGATCGGTGTTTGGGTTGCCTGCATAACGCTCTTGGTAAATGGTGTCGTATAAACGAATGTCTGGCACGGGTGCTGAGGCAATGCCTACTTTAAATTTATCACCGTGGCGGAACAATAAGTTAAGGGTTGAACTACCGCCCCCTGAATGCCCCCACACACCAACACGGTCTGTGTCTATTACATCCCAACGTTTAGCCATAGCATCTAGGGCGTCTACTTGGTCTTGCACGGTAATTGAGCCAATTTTTTTATAAATCGATTTGCGCCAATCGCGGCCTTTTGGTGCACGTGTACCACGGTTATCAACCGATGCCACAATAAAGCCTTTTTGCGTTAACAGTGATTTATACAGGTAACTGTTGCCTTCCCAGCGATCTTGCACGGTAGAGCCCCATGGTTCGCCGTATACGTAAAACACAATTGGGTATTTTTTACTTTTATCCATGTTCTCTGGGAACATAATGTAGCCGTCAAGCTCGGTGCCATCTTGCGCGTTTACTTTGAAAAACTCATGCTTTGGTAAGCTTTGCTCAGCCAGCTTTTGTTTAAGCTTTGTATTTTCAACTAAGGTTTTTACATTACTATGATCTGCCACTTTAATAATCTCTTTAGTCGGTGGCGTACCAAATTTTGAGTAAGTGTGCATTGCCCATGAGGCATCTTTTGACATGTAGTAGCTGTTTGAACCTTCAAACTCAGCAGGTGTTACTCGCACCGGTTTGCTGCTGCCATCAAGCGGTGTGCTGTATAAATAACGCTGACCAGGATCGTTTGGCGAGGCAATAAAATACATTACGTTTTTGTCTTCATTGATGCTCAGCATATCAATAATGTCGAAATCGCCTGGGGTTAGGTCGATAATAGTTTTGCCATCGCGCGATACACGGTAAAGATGACGCCAGCCGTCGCGTTCGCTATGCCAAATAAAAAACTCACCGTCTTTTGACCAGTTGGCTTTATAAAACCACTCGATAAACGCATCGTCTTTGTCTTCTAAAATTTTAGTCAGTTGCTGCTTTTGCCAATCAAACAACCACACTTTGTTATGGCTTTGTGGGCGGTTTAAGTCTTGAATCATTAATTCATTACCGGTGCCTGCCCAGCTAATACGCGGAATATAACGGTCGCGGTTATCGCCTTCAAGCTCAGCCCAACGGGTTTGTTTGTCGCTAAGGCTTACCACACCAACACGCACGGCAGAGTTGGTTTCACCCGCTTTAGGATAAGGGAACTCTTTAAGGGTAGGGTACAGTTCGTCAGTGTTGTTGATCATAGTGAAAAATTTAACGTCACTGGTATCAAGCTGCCAATAGGCGATTGATTTGTTGTCGGGGCTCCAACGAAAACCATCGGCAATAGTAAATTCTTCTTCGTATACCCAATCAAAATTACCGTTAACAATGGTGGCACTGCCATCGGTTGTGAGCGCGGTTACATCGTTACTACCAACCGCTTGCATATAAATATTGTTGTCGCGCACGTAAGCCACTTTTGAGCTATCTGGCGAGAACTTAGCAAACATTAACTTAGTTGGCTCAACGTCTTTACCACCTAATTGCTGTAATTGGTTTGTCTCAAGGTTAAGTAACCAAAAGTCGCCTCTGCTGCGCGAACGCCAAACTTGCTCGCTGTTGGTAAATACCATCAGCCATTTACCGTCTTTTGACCACTGATAGCTTTCGATTGCAAATGGCTCGTCTGCGCCCTCTGGCAACAGCTTTTCAAACTCAACCAATACTTTACGGCCTGTGCCGTCAGCATTGTAAAATACAATGTCGTTGCCTTTTACGCCGTGCTCTTTTTCGTCATCGGCGTTGTTATCGTCCGCTTCTTCTTTTTCGCTTTCGCGCTCTTCAAGCACTGTGTAGCCAGTGCCATCGTCTAGCCATTTAAAGTAAGTGCTACGCTGGGTTTTGAACTCTTTATCTTTATAAATTTGCGCTAGGCTTAATGGATTATTCACGGTACTCATCGCTGCATTATTGTTGGTTGTTATGCTGGTACTTGAACATGCTTGCAAGCCTAAGCCCGCAACAATGGCCAGTGCCAAGCCCGATGTTTTGATCAGATTCATTATTATTGTTCCTTGGGTCTGCTGACCTTTATAGATTAAGGCGCTTATTACATTTACTGTAACAAAATAACCTACAGAATATCAGCATGCTTAACGCATAAAGCCATGGTTTAAACCCAAACTTTTATAATTAATTACCATGCTGGATTTTTAAATTCTTCACTGAGCGTGTCGATTAGTGCTCTTACTGTTGCCGATAAATGCTGACGAGAAGGGTAAAGCACATATATTTTCATTTGGTTTAATGTCCATGGCGCTAATACACGCTGCAAGCGACCATCTAGTATATATTGATTTGCCAAATACGTAGGCTGCACTGAGATACCACCACCGGCTATGGCTGCATGAAGTAATGTGGTGGCCTCGTTTGCACTTAAATTACATTTAACATCAACCGATTGAAACTCATCCCCGTTGTGTAAATGCCAAATATATCGGTCGAAGTTTTTATAGCCTAAACACTGATGAGCACTTAACTGTTGTGGTGTCGTTATTGGCGGATAATCAGCAAGGTAGCTGGCTGAGGCCACTAATATAGATTCACACTCGGCAATAGGTTTACCTATTAACGAAGGATCAGGATTGGCTGCAATACGTATTGCCAAATCAACACGTTGCTCTATTAGATCTGTGGTTGAGTCTTCAAGATCTATGTCTATTTGCACGTTAGGATGACGTTTCATAAAGCGTGTAAATATAGGGGCTAATTGCGCAAAACCTAACGACATACTGGTCGCTACTCGTATTTTACCTGACAACTGTTGCTGGCTTTTTGTTTGTTCAACTAAACGGTTAGCCTGTGCTAACCATTGCTCTATTTCGGGTAAACAGGCCTCGCCGGCGGTGGTAAGCGTTACTTTACGGGTAGTGCGATGCAATAAGCGCGTATTTAACCAAGCCTCCGCCGACTCAATATGACGAGTAACCATAGGGCGTGACATTTCAAGCCGATCGGCAGTGGCAGTAAAACTGCCTGAGTAGGCAACATCCACAAAAACCTGCGCTGCGGTGAGTTTATCCATAGTATTTGCACGATTTATGAAACAATGATGCTAATTATTGGTTGTTTTTCTGAACATATCAAACCTTTATTATGCTCGCATTAGCAACCAATGATGAGAATACTATGAACCTACGCACTCTTTTACTAAGCACACTATTAGCCAGCAATATCGCTATTGCAGACGAAACCCCACTAACCCTTGATGTGTATAACGCTGACAGCAATAGCTTTCATGTTAATGCCACGCTGGTTTATGGCCGTACCGATGCAATTTTAATTGATACCGGATTTACCAAAGCAGATGCACTGCGCATTGCCGCCAAAGTAATTGACTCTGGTAAACAACTAAAAACTATTTTTATTAGCCAAGCCGATCCTGATTACTACTTTGGCGCTGAAGTGTTACAGCAGTTTTTTCCTGACGCAAAGATTATAACCACACCGGCAGTGCACCAAAAAATAGCAGCAAAGCTTAAAGGCAAACTTGCTTTTTGGACGCCAAAAATGGGTGAAAACGCACCTAAAAACCCCGTCGTACCTAAGATATTTAATGGTAATAGCTTAAAAATAGAAGGCCATACCATTGAAATTCGTGGTACAGAGGGTGAGCATAATCATCGTCCTTATTTATGGATACCTGATAATAAAGCTATTTTAGGAAATGTGGCTGTATACGCTAATGTTCATTTATGGATGGCCGATGCACAAACTCAAGCAGAGCAAAATGCATGGGCAAAACAACTTAATGAAATGAAAGCACTAAACCCTGACGTGGTGATCCCTGGGCATATGAAAGCAGGCACCCAATTAGATGCTGCAAATATTGATTTTTCAATCCAGTATTTAAAGGATTTTGCACACGCTAAGCAAAGTAGTGATAGCAGTAAGCTGCTGATAGATAAAATGACCAACTCATACCCTGAGGCTGTATTACCTATGGCTCTTAGCATTGGTGCTAAAGTTCATAAAGGTGAAATGAAATGGTAATTGCCGCTTAACCGCTGCAATAAATGCAGTAGAACCAAAAAACACGCCTAGCAAAGTCTGGCGTGTTTTTTATTATTGCCACAAATACATACTGGCTCGCTTATTGGCAATATTTAATTCAAATACCTCAGTGCTTGAACACATAGCAGCACCATAGCATACATGTAGCGGTAACAAGTGTTCTTCTCTGGGGTGATTAAAGCGTGCAGCTGGAGCCTGCTGCCATGCTAATAATTGCTGTTCACGCTGCTGCTCGGTTAATGTTTGATCTGCGATTGTGCTTACCAGCCAATTTTCAAATGCCTGATTTTGCTGATTAACATCGCTTGATTGGGTAACACCAAAAGCGCGCATATTATGGAAGGTAAAGCCTGAGCCTATAATTAATAAGTTCTCGTAATCAATACTTTGCAACGCTTTACCAATTTCAACATGCATTAACGGATCGAGGCTTGGGTGCAAGGATATTTGCACACAAGGAATATCGGCCTCTGGGTACATAATTTTTAACGGTACAAACATACCGTGATCAAAACCACGCTGTGAATCGAGTTTTGAGTCAATATTATGTGTTGCGAGCGCCTGCTGTACTAAATTAGCAAGTTGCGGCTGGCCAGCACAAGGGTAAGTTAATTGGTACGCCTGCTTGGGAAAACCATAGTAATCGTAAATAAGCGGCGGTGAAGAGTGCGCCGTTATACTAATTGGTTGAGCTTCCCAATGCGCGCTGACCATTAAGATAGCAGAAGGCTTTGGGATTTTAGCGGCAACTTGTTCTAAGCAGGCTCGCATTTCTGCATGGTTGGCATTACCTAGTAATGGCATTGGGCCGCCACCATGTGAAATGAAAAAAACGGTTGGGCGTTGCATGTGATTAATCCTAAAGGACAGATATTATTATAGTGCCTGCGCCGTTAGTAAATAACTAGCCACATAAATGCACAACCTCAGTGCGCAAAAATTATGTGCGGTGTTTATTCATCAAGCTCTAAGTGAGCGCGTTCAACGCTTTCTTGAGGTAACTCTTTTTGAACAGATACACCAAGCTCCTTAAATTCTGAGGCTTGTTTAATTAAGTTACCTTTACCCCGGTATAACTGAGAAAATGCTTTATCGTAAGTTTCTTTGGCTTTATCAAGCTGTTTACCCACACCTTCCATACTGGTTAAAAAGCCGTTGAGTTTACTGTAAAAACGCTCAGCACGATTAGCCAGCTCTTTTGAATATTTAGTTTGCTCTTCGAAGCGCCATAACTGTTTAACAATATTTAAACTGGTTAGCAGGGTAGTAGGGGTAGCAACCAAAATGTTTTTTTCTATTGCTTGCTGGTAAATGCCGCCTTGGTATTTAAGTGCTTCTACAAAGGCGGATTCTATGGGTACAAACATCACAACAACTTCCGGTGAGTTTATCCCTGGTAGGCGATCATAGGATTTACTGGCCAGCTCATTTATACGGGCAGTTACGGCATTTACATGCTCTTTAATCGCTTGTTGAGACTCAAGCTCTGTTTCGGCATTTACATAGCGGGTATAGGCATTTAACGATGTTTTTGCATCAATCACTAAGTGGCGCCCTTGGGGTAAGTACACCACTACATCAGGGCGCAAACGGCCGTCTTCGGTATTAAACGACACTTCTCGCTTGTAATCGGTGCCAGCGCGCAGGCCTGCGCTATCAAGCACGTTTTCAAGCATTAACTCGCCCCAATTACCTTGGGTTTTCTTTTGCCCTTGTAAAGCATTGCTTAACTTATCGGCCTGCTCGGTAATTGCTTGGCTTTTGGCTTGTAAATGTAATAGCTCGGTTTTAAGTGCTGCACGTTGCTGTAAGTCTTCAACGTGAATAGACTCCATTTTATCTCTAAAGCCTTTTAGCTCACCTTGAACCGGCTTAAGTAACTGCTCTATGCTTTCTTGATTGAGGGTTTTAAATTTTTGCGACTTTTCTTCTAATATTTGGTTAGCTAAATTTTCAAATTCTTTTTTAAGCGTTTCTTTACTTTGCTCTATATGGGCGAGTTGTTCACTAAAATGTTGCTGCTTTTGCTCAAGGGTAGTGCGTATATTATTAAGCTCTACATCGCGCAGATTGTATTGCTCGCGCAGGGCGGTTAGCTCAGCTTCTGCTTTACGCCAATATTGATTATAAACTTGGCTTTGCTTTTCTTGTTCAGTTAAACGGGTTTTAAAATGCTGAGACTGATCCCGCTGCTCTTGATGTGTAAGTCCTAATAAATCGTGCTCTTCAACCAACGCGGCATATTGGCTTTGTGTTTGCTCATGCTGGCTTTGTAATAACATTAACTGTTGTTGTTGCTCATTTACTTGGCGCTTTATTTTTTTGCTTAATTGCATTGATACAACACCACAAATAGCCATGCCTGTTATAGCGCCAGCACTTACACTTAA
This sequence comes from Pseudoalteromonas sp. 3J6, assembly GCF_903995135.1. Lineage (GTDB taxonomy): Bacteria > Pseudomonadota > Gammaproteobacteria > Enterobacterales > Alteromonadaceae > Pseudoalteromonas. The sequence goes on from NZ_LR877185.1 coordinate 1,525,835, forward strand.
CCAATCTAAATGGGATAAAAACGAAGTAAACATAAAATAAACTTTTAAAATTTAGTGACATGCCATCATAACGAATAACGCTCTTTAGCAGTAGGGGTAACGCACTAAATTAAGCGCATAAAAAAAGCCAGCTATTAAAGCTGGCTCAATATTACTTGATCAGTAATCAAACAGGGAAATCAACATGAAACTTGTATAACAACACATCACTACAAGCATAATAGTAGACGCGTCCTGATTAAATTAGTTCAAAATAATTTTTAAAAAAGTTGAATTTAGAGCATAAAAAAAGCCAGCTAATAAAGCTGGCTCAATATTACTAAATTAGTAATCAAACAGGGAAATCAACATGAAACTTGTATAACAACATATCAACTACAAGCATATTAATAGACCCAGCTATTATTGATTAGTTCAAAAATATTTTAAATAAAATTGTTTAAAATATTCAGGCAAAAAAAAGCCAGCGCTGAACTGGCTGGCTTAATCATTACTATGTCTAGTAACTACTATATGGGATATCAACATGAAAACTTGGAGAAACTGCAATTTATCCAAGCTATATTAATAGACGCCCACAATTCAAATAAGTTCAAAAACTTATTGTTAATTTTTAACTTTTAATTAAAGACAACATTTGTTGTTCATCAAACTGGGTAAAACTCATTGATTTTTCAGTAAATAATGCATCTACAAGCGCTTGTTTATCTTGCTGCATTTGAAACACCTTTTGTTCAATAGAGTTAGCCATAATCAATTTATACACAAATACCGGATTAGTTTGGCCAATACGATAAGCACGATCGGTCGCTTGCTTTTCAACAGCTGGATTCCACCAAGGATCAAAATGAATAACGGTATCGGCTTGGGTTAAATTAAGCCCTGTGCCACCTGCTTTTAAGCTAATTAAAAATACCGAAGTAGTGCCACTGGTGAATTCGTCTATCACTTTATCGCGATGACGCGTTTGCCCAGTTAACATGCTAAATTTAATGTTAAGTGTATTCAAACGCTCGGCAATTAAATCAAGAGCAGAGGTAAACTGGCTGAATATAATCACCTTACGGCCAAGGCTGAGCATTAAAGGTAAATGGCTTGATAACCATTCTAACTTAGCACTAGCAGCGTCGGTTTCTGGCTCAATAAGTTTAGGATGACAACAAATTTGGCGAAGTTTTAATAGTGCCTCTAGAAAGGCGAGTTTACTTTTTTGCACGCCTTGCTCGGCAAATAAATCAATGAGTTTTTCTTCAAGCGCATGTGTTATGCCTTGGTACATGTCTTTTTGTTTAGGCTCAAACTCAAACTCTTTAACAAGCTCCGTTTTTTGCGGCAGTTCTTGAGCTACTTGGGCTTTAGTCCGGCGCAAAATAAACGGCATAATTAACGCTTTTAACTGCTCTGCACGCTCAATGTTACTTTCGCGCTCAATAGGACCTTGAAAGTGCTGCTTAAAGTGCGCCTGGGAACCTAATAGCGAAGGCATAGCAAAATCGAGTAACGACTTTAATTCAAATAAATTGTTCTCAATTGGGGTACCGCTTAAGCAAAGCTTAAAATCGGCATTCAAACGTTTAACTAACCGCGATACCTGTGCCGTATCATTTTTAATATACTGCGCTTCATCAAGAATAATGTTTTCAAAATACAGTGGCGAATAATAAGCAATGTCACGTTTTAATAACGGATAGGTGGTTAATATACACTGTGCTTGTGCCAAGTGTTTCAACGCATCATTACGGTGTGCACCAAAAATAGTGGTGACTTTTAAGTTTTTAGCAAACTTGTTAATTTCGTTTTGCCAATTACTCACTAAGCTTGTTGGGCAAACAATAAGCGTAGGGCCAGCCTGCGGAGTATTATAAGAACTGGCTAAATAAGCAATCACCTGCAAAGTTTTACCCAAGCCCATATCGTCCGCTAAAATACCACCTAGCTGATTACGCTTTAAAAAGTTAAGCCAAGCTACGCCTTCTTGTTGGTATTCTCTAAGAACCACAGAATCGTGTAAGCCATGAATGGCGATATTGGGCGATAACAGCGCGTCATTGCTTAGCTCATCAAGGTAGCGCTCTAATGACGGATCATGTAGCTCAACATTAATGGCTGTGTGCTTAACTAACTCAGGTAAGTATGAAAGTGGAATATTAAATTCGTCGCGCGTTTTAATAAACTCAAATCGCAATTTAAACTCAATTAATAAATTAAACGCAGCCTTATCTATAACTCCAAATTGACGGCCAACGGGATAGTAATAAAACAATTCGCTTTGACGATTTAACGATTCAAACAGTTTATTATTTACATTAAATAAAGTGGCCACTTTGGTATCGTTAAGCACAACTTTGCAATGCATTTGATGCCCTGCAGCTCTGTTTACATGCAAGGAAATTTGGTTTTTAGTATCGGCAATATTTATTTTGCTCATTGATACTTGCCAGCCACGTTGCTTAAAGCTTGGTAACACCTCATGCGCTAACCAGTGTAAGTGAATAGCTGATTCCTGACTAAAAATAAACTCGCTGTGTAAACCCCCTTTACAAAAATCAAAGCCTAAGTTGACCAGCTCGTTGGTAACGGTGTTTTCAAATGCACTGTTTATTAGTTTTTCAGGCGCTGTACCTGCTAAATAGTTTTTATTTTTATACTTAAACGATAACGAAATAGCCATTACTGAGCCCGACATGCTGACCTTAAGTACGGCATTACTCAACGACTTAACAGGCATGCTTGGTGCATTAGTAGGATGGGGAATAACACCGGCACCAAAATTATCAGCAAGCTGCTTATAAATTCGATCAAAGTTTGTATCGTGAAGTGCTGGTATTGTTTGTAAATGAGCAATTTCGTCAGCACTGAGCGGCGTGCGAATGCGGCCTAGCTTATATTTATCTAAATCTAAGTAGATGGGCGGCGTAGTTTTAATTAATGCCCAATTAGGAATTTGATCTAGGTGAATTTTTAACTGGGTGACTTCTTTTTGTTTTTCCCAAACAAAATTTAGGGGTAAGCCAGGTTGCGCTTTTATAGGTACTCGCGAACGCTGTAAAAATAATCGTTCTGTAGCTAGTAACTGCTGCAGCGCGTTAAAGCCCCATTGACCTTTGAGTTCAATATTACCGACCGCATTTTGGGAGCGGATCCAGCTGTATAATCTAAAATCACTTTCTAGCAGGTCGCTAGGGGTTACAAAACTATTAAGCTGTTGCTCAGTTAAATTGCGACCTAATGCATAATTATTATTTTTATCGTAGTTGGCAATTTTAGGCGTTAAAAATACTTTATCGTTTTCAATATCTAATACAAACAGTAACACTTGTGATGGATGAGCTTGATCGGTGTTTTTAAGCGAGCTGAGTTCGCTAAACCAGTCATTAATAAAATAGTCTTCGCCGTATTCACCTGAGTGTTCAATTTTAAGTTTTAACAAAATTGCAGCCAAATGGCGGCATTTAGTTTTAACATTACAAGTACAGTGTGTGTCGACTGAATAGCCAGTTGGTAATTTACTGATCTCAATTCGTTGGTTAAACGCAATGCCCTTATCGCCTTGCACAGTAGAATCAACAACAGAAAAATCAGCATTATGTTCTAACCAACTTATTTGGCCGTTTTTATAATACGACTTACCTTTTGCTAACACCGCGGGTTTAAACAATTTTTTTATGAATCGCTCAGAAAGAGGAAACTGGGTAGCCTGCTCATTTTTAATTTCTTCAAAAATAGCCATTAAATCATTTTTTGATAAGTTAGCAGACATGTCACTCAAAGTATTAAAATTTAAAAACAATTTTTCCAGTATATGCCTTATCAACGCTGAGCTAAAGCAATATTATTTTTAAAATAAACTGGTTGGATCTGATTGGTTAGTAAAAAATTGGTTTATAAGGATTGTTTAATTTTACTCACTAAAAAAAGGCGTTTAAATTACAAAATAAAAACAATAAATTAACTTAACAGGGAGGTTTTGCTAGGAGTAGATCAGGTTTTTACTAACAAGGTAGCAATTTAATCAAATAGAGCAGGTTTAGTTAGTAAAAAAACGATCCTTAGTAGTTTATCGGGCTTTTTTTGCTTTTTATCACCACGGAAGATCAGATTTTTACTAACTAATTAAGAGGGCTAGATCACTATTTAACTAACCTACCCCCCTTTACAGATCACGATATTACTAACTAATTAAAAGCACTTAATAGTTTAGTCAGTTGTTCTAAGCGCTTGTCTGTCATCACTTTATTATTAATTTTTATTGAAACGTCACCACTTTTAAGGTTACGTTGCACACTAATAAAGTCGTTTTCAAGCACAGCCTCACGCTTTAATGCTGTTTTAGGCTCTGCGGTTAATAGTTTAGTGATCAGCATAGCGCGCTTGTCGTCGGCTTCTAAGGCATTAACTTCATCATTGCTTGCAAGTGCTACAACTAACTCGTTAAATGCAACCTCGTCTCGCTCCTTTGCGTTAATCAGCTTTTTAGCGACTTCTCTACCAACATGGTTAGCTGTTGGGTAAAGAGCTATAACATCGGCAGATATTTGCTCATACGCTTTAATAGCATCCGCAATGGCGGTATGCGATACCCCTTCAATAACGGCAATCTCGCGGTACGATCCTTTTTTGCCTTGTTGAATGAGTTCGTTTCGAGTTTGCTGATACGCTTGACCTAACTCCCAAAGACTTGGAGCAATGTATTGATCCGAAGAAACTGCTAACACTTTGGCATCTTGCTCATTAAAATCACTTGAACTCAAAACAAGATAATCTGCACCAGCCAAAATACAGGCTTTGCGACGTCTTGAGCCTGCAAGAACAAGACTCATATCCCCTTGATCCCAAAGCAGGGCGGGGTGCTGATTACGTCCATCTTCTTTAATTGCAGGAAGTATATCGGATACCGACTTTTCGTTTAAAAGCGCTTGTACACGGCGATTTTTACCATAAACCTGAGTTGATTTTTCAATCTCGTTATGAGCAATCACTTTACAAACCAATGTGATTTCGCGATTAGGATCGCTTGGCGCAGGCATACGAATAACATCGCCTGCATTAGCTTGCTCTAAAAGAGCGTCTAAACTGCTACTGCCGACAGCGGTTGCAAAGGGATCTAAGCGGGTGTCATTTTTACGTTTTTTAGCCATTTTTAGTCAACATCCTTACTTAGGCGTATTTAATTTTGATTGTGTAGATTGCCAATTTGAACGAATTAGCATTTCGAGTTCGTCAACAACATCTTTGATATTTTCTTGTGCGCGCATTAACGATTCTCTACTCGCTAAACTGTCAGACGCTTTTTGATCAAAAATAGTATTAAACGAGGATGAACTCGCAGTAATTGCTGAGCTGTGATTAATAGGGTAGCTCATGACTTGGCGACCAAAGGCGCTTCTTACGTCTTTAACTATGTCACGTTGTGAGTGATTACCTTTTACATAATTGGTAACCAAAAATTGCATAAAGTCCCAACCATCGTGACCAAGAGCTGCAACGGTATGATAAATCTCACCTAAACGTTTTAAATATTTATTATTAGCATCAAAGTCTACCGCTTCAGGATGAACCGGTATAAGCATCGCTGTAGAAGCCATTAACGCATTATAAAACATAAAGTTAAGAGTAGGCGCTGTATCAATTAGTAAAATATCAAATTCATCTTTTACTGGCTCGATAACACGCTCTAACAGCTTATGGTAATGGCGAGTTTGCTCATAGTTTGAGGTGTCTTTAAGCAAAGTTGCAGTTTCGTGTTCAAAATAAAAATCATCCATACCTGAGGGTAAAACACGAATATTAGGAATATGAGTTGGTAAAAAAGAGTTTGAAACAAATTCAGGCCAGGTTTCACCTTCTTCAAGATCAATGCAGTCACGCATTAAATCACCAACAGTAATTGGATCGGGCTCAGAAGATGGGAAAAAGCTAGATGATGACCCCTGCGGATCTAAATCGATAATACCAATTCGGTAACGCTTGATGTTAGTAGTGGCAAGTGCTGCAGCAATATTAACCATGCTCGTTGTTTTACCACAACCACCTTTTAGTGAATTAATAACAATAACTTGGAGTTTGTCTGTCGGTGCACGATGATCGGGTTTTATATCCATTATATCGGCCATGGCAAAAATATTAACCAACGTATAAGCGTAATGACCGTTTGCACCGCGTTTTATGTTCAAATCGTCAAAATCACCATTGTCATGGCGTCTTTTTAAGGTACGATTATTACAACCAAGTAAATCAGCAGCGGCTTTTTGGGTGTAGGTTCTTAATTCTTTTTCTTCAGACTTAAGATGGGCGCGGTAATGTTGAATACGTCCTTCTAGTGATTTTTCAGCAACTTCTGCGGTTGCTTTCAAAAGTCGGTAGGTATCTAGCGCATTATTATTGATAGACATACTTTATTCCTCAAAGTTAGGCGTTTAGTATAATGTCCATTCAATTAGCTGTAAATAACTATTTAAGGCGACATCCATTTTAAATACATGACATATAAAATAATTTTACGCCTTTAATATTGCTTAGTATAAATAAAGAAGTTTAAGTATGGTTAAATATATAAGGTATTAAAGGCTAAGGCCTTAAAATATACATATAACATTATGATTTATATAAACAATGTTAAAAAAAATGGATCAGCATTGTACGTGGTTAAGATCAGATCCTTATCTACTGGCAGATCACCTTTTTACTAAGCAAATATTTAGCAGCTTAGTTATGCACAGGTTAGGCACTGAGTTACTCACAAAATAGATGCTGTAGATCATGTTTTTACTAAGTAAATTATAAAGTTATGCACCCACCATCAGGAATAATAAGCGGTTTAATTAGTATAGATCTGATCTGTAGTAAGTACAGATCAGATCTATGCTAACTGGAACTAAGCTTATCCACAGGCCTCTCATTTTTGCTGTCATTTGTCGTGCTAAATTTAAAAAAAAACACTTTGCAATGGACAAATTTATTTTTCAGTTAGTAAAAATTCGGTTTATTAAAGCCTAGTTAGTAAAAACCTGATCTGAAATCTCATGTTTTAACTTTTTCTTAGTAAAATATTGATCTGTGCATTTTATTTGAAGTCAGATCACTTTTATACTAACTTAAACATTTAACTTTTGCGGCTTTATGTGTTGTTATTAGCTGTCACAATAAAAACGGAAATAAAAACCATGAGCCGAAAGGTCAACATCTCGGTAGATAACTTGCCCGATACACTTAGGGGCCAAATTCACGGGGTGGAAAGTGCAATTGATAACGAAAGCTTAGCACTATTTACAGATAATAAAGATGTGCGAATTTCGATAGAAAATGCAGCCCATGGGTTACGCGCTTACTCTAACACATTTAACCATTATGATCTGTGGGGACGCTTTGTTCGCTCAGGGCATAAAAAGCTGCCACTTGAAGAAGCCCCTAAAAAAACCATAATTACACGTAAGATATCTGAAAAAGTAGACGGTATTTTATACGATGGTGAAATTAAAATAACACCGGCTGTGGTAAGTACTCGTAAAGATGGTGAAGACGTAGAATACTTAGTTTGGCCATCAGATAGAGAAGAAAAAGTTGAGCGTGCACTTATTCGTCTTGCATCAAAAGGTAAAATAGTAAAAATTAATTTTAAGTCCGGTATTCAATATGCCGTTGTGTTTTCTATGAACGAATTAGCACAAGAACTTAAAGCGGTAGGTCAATCTATGCCTTACCCACAAATTAAAGAATCGCTCGAAGCATTACAAGGTTCAAAACTTTCTTTTAAATATTCTGCTACTGACACTAAAAACTCTGATATTGATGATTCGTTCTACGAGTCGAACATGAACTTTTTATCGTCTTTACACTTTAGTGGTAAAAAAGGCCAAGGCGGAAATGTTAAATGTGTAGCGTGTTTAAATGCGTTTGTTCATAACATGATCGATAACCTTGAATATAAAGGTTATTATTTTAATAGTGCTCAAGAGTTAAAGCGCGGATTATCGCGTTGGATGATGCTACGTTTATATCATTTATGGCGCTATGCTGCCCCAGGAAAAACATATCATTTTAGACTGCTGTCTATTATGGAAAAATATGGCTCTATCTATTCAACTGATGATATTACCGAAAATAAATTAAAAGCACTGCGCCGTGATATGACTACCACGATGAAAGATTTAATAGAAAAAGGAGCAATATCTGAGTACAGCATTACTAATGTAAAAGATGATAAAACAGGTAATATTGTAGATTACACTTATGAAATGCATCCATCTGATCAGTTTTGTGATGAGATACTGGCATTAAATAAACATAACAAGCGTATAGAGATACAAGGTGGTAAACGCATTGTTGAAAATGCAGTATTAATTGATGAAGATAAGCTGGAAGAAATTGTAGAAAAATAATTATATTAATTTTTACCAGTAGTTATATTAAAGGCCACATTAAGTGGCCTTTTTAACATAATTACTTTGTTACTTGTTCTAAATATAAACGGTCTACCAGAAAGTCATACTCACGTTTTCGTGGATGTGATAACGGTTTTTCGTAACTCGGCAGTTGGCCATACTTAACATCGGGTTGTGGGTTTATAAGAATAAAAGGTAAGGCCGCACTAACATGATAACGATTTTGAGCCGTGTATCTTACATTAACTTGTGGGCTAACTCGGGTAGGGCGCCTAATTCGTAATTTTTCTTTTTCACCTAGACTGGCAACACGAACTTGCTCTTGAGCAACCAATGATTGCCATTTTTGCTGATCAATCATTCTTGGGTTTTTATACCCAGCGGACTTTTCGAGCATTTCAAGAGCCATCTTTTTTGTGAGTGTTTTAGTGGCGTGTTTATGCATCCAAGTAAAACGAACTGAAAAAGGGGATTCGCTTTCGCTATGAATTTTACGATAAGCGGCAAGCGTAATTAAATTTGGCATAGCATTATGTACGGCTTCAAATCGAGCATCGTTATTGTCTATCGCCAAAATACAATTTTTAAATGCCGCTTTTGCATTATTAACTTGAGCAATCCGATCAATAATAGCTTGTTTATTAGCGTCTTGTATAATTAATAAACCAGGGTGGCGCTTTAATACGCGACTACTCAGACCAGGCTTTTTATACATATCAGAAAAAGAATTTAAAATAGCCTTTTGTGCCAGTTCCCCTGTAATTTTAGATACTGCAATCGACTCGGGAATTATATTTTCATCCACACTGCTTATTTCTGGCAGTTGATAGTATTCAGCTTTAGCAAACCCATATTCTTTAAGCTCCTCAATTAGCCTAAGCGTTAACTCATTGAGTAAATCAAACTGACTTCTAATTTGTACCTTTGTAACCATAACACCACCAAGAACACATCTTACGATTTAGTAATTTTCGCAAATAACCTTTTCTTTTGGTAGTTATTTCTTAAATATTACTATACCGCTAAGACTAAATTTAAACTAAATTAAGTATGATGTGTTCTTATTTTTGTATGATCATTTTAATAATAATATTTTCTAACTTACTAATAGTTATATATAAACGCAGTATGAAGGAGTGGGTATAACCAGCAGAACTACTCAGCTAGCATATATATTTAAAACTACATAACTGATGGCTGATATATTTAAATTTAACTGTAAAGTTAAGGATACATATAGTCAATTTAAGTATGATGTGTTCCTTGTATTAACATTATCTTATACAGCTTAGCTAAGTGGCTGCAAGCAAAGCTTAATAAATACTACTCTTACTATTTATCCTATTGTTTTTTAATGCATTAGTGTTCTTTATTTATATATTTATTATCAATAAAATAGTTAAATCATAGATAATAATCCTATTTAAATTTACCTAATAACTAAATAATTGGTAAATAGTCGATTTAGTCCTTGAACAAAGCCCTCTGCATACGTTAATTTCAATACATCAGGTAATAGGAGTGAGGAATGAACATGCAATCGTGGAACCCAAATAGTTGGAGAGAACTGCCAATACTGCAGCAGCCACAGTACCCAGATCAAGACATATTAAAATCTGTTGAAGGCCAGCTTAAAAGTGCACCGCCTTTAGTGTTTGCAGAAGAGACTAGAAGTTTGTTTAAACAACTTGAAGATGTGTGTGAAGGCCGCGCATTTTTACTTCAAGGTGGTGACTGCGCAGAATCATTTAGTGACTTTAACGCTGCAAATATTCGCGATACATTTAAGACCATTTTACAAATGGCTGTAGTACTAACCTATGGCGGTAAATGCCCAGTTGTAAAAATTGCACGTATGGCAGGTCAATACGCTAAGCCACGCTCAGCCGACTTAGAAACAATAGACGGTGTTTCGTTACCATCTTACCGTGGTGATATAGTAAATAACTTTGAGTTTACTGAAGAAGCACGTATTCCAGACCCTCAGCGTTTAATGACCGCGTATCATCACAGTGCGGCAACACTCAACCTACTACGTGCTTTTGCACAAGGTGGGCTTGCTGACTTACATCAGGTTAACCGTTGGAACATGGGCTTTGTTGCTGCTAATCCACAAAAAGCAAAATACCAACAGCTGGCAGATAAAATTCAAGACGCTTTAGAATTCATGGAAGTATGTGGTATTAATTCAACTATAGCGCCAAGCTTAAAAGAAACAGATTTATATACATCACACGAAGCGTTATTGCTAGGCTATGAAGAGGCATTAACCCGTAGAGACCATTTATCAGGCGACTGGTACGATTGTTCAGCTCACTTTGTTTGGATTGGTGAGCGTACACGTCAGTTAGACCATGCTCATATTGAATTCTTTAAGGGCATTAAAAATCCAATAGGCGTTAAAGTTGGCCCAGGTATGGATCCTGACGAACTTATCCGTTTAATTGATGCACTAAACCCAGATAACATTCCTGGCAGGTTAACGCTCATTACACGAATGGGTGCAGATGTATTACCAGAGAAGCTACCGGCGCTTGTTCGCAAAGTACAGCAAGAAGGGCGTAAGGTAATTTGGAGCTCAGATCCAATGCATGGCAATACAGAGAAAGCCAGCTCAGGTTATAAAACTCGCAGCTTTGATAACATTATGCGCGAAATTAGTCAGTTCTTCGCTGTTCACAAAGCTGAAGGCTCATACGCAGGTGGTGTTCATTTAGAAATGACCGGACAACATGTTACTGAATGTACCGGTGGTGCATACGGTTTATCAGATGATGACTTAGCGCAGCGTTACAAAACTCAATGTGACCCTCGCTTAAATGCCGATCAAGTATTAGAGCTTGGCTTTTTAGTTGCAGACCTTTTAAAAGATGCTCGCAAGTAATACGCCTTCCTAATATGTTAAAAGCCGCTATTATTAACGGCTTTTTTGTGTGCTGTGTGTAATTACATGCTTAAATCACATGTTAGTTTGTTAGTACTTACGACGCTCAAGACCTGTATCAGAAATGATTTTTGCTGAGATCTCTTCAACCGAATGGTGGGTAGAATTTAAATGAGCAATTTTATGCTTCTTATAGAGCATTTCTACTTCGCGCACTTCAATACGACACTGTCTAATTGATGCATATTTTGAATTTGCCATTCGTCTATCTCTGATCGCAGCCAGTCTCTCAGGGTCTATAGTTAAACCAAACAGTTTATGCTTATAAGGCACTAAGCACTTGGGTAACCCTTCGCTTTCTAAATCATCTTCTGTGATCGGATAGTTGGCCGCTTTAATACCGTATTGCAGGGCTAAATAGAGGCTTGTTGGCGTTTTACCGCTTCGACTAACGCCAACTAAAATAATATCAGCCTCAGCAAAGTTTTTAATATTACCGCCGTCGTCATTCATTAAAGCATAGTTAACTGCATCAATTCTAAAGTCATAACTTTTTTCGTGTATTGAATGGGTTCTATGTACTTTAGGTACTGGGGCAACGTTTAATTCGCTTTCAATTTTTTCGCTATAGGTTGTTAAAAAGTCATACGAGACAGCATCTGCAGAGCGAATAATTTCCGATAATTTATGATTCACAAAAGTAAAAAACACTAGAGGCTTCTCACCTTGCTTAGACGATGTGGCGTTAATAAGCGCTTTGATTTCATGCGCTTTTTCTTCGGTTTCTACAAAAGGAATTGTTTTATGATTAAATTCGACAGGAAATAAAGACAAGGTCGCATGACCAAACACTTCAGATGTGATTGCCGTACCATCTGAAATATAAAACGCAGTTCTCATAAAGCCTCTTTTTTATTACATTTAATTTTAAAATAAGTGTATCACGGTTTACGTGAGGACGTTTGCCAGTGTAGAATGGGGGCGACCTTTATAAAAGGTTTTCTTTCTTAACTCTCACAGTTAGTACTACAATTTGTTTTTTGGAGAAAGATCCGTGCAAGAATACGTTCTCTGGTATCAAGAGCTTGGTATGCAAGATGTTCCTCGAGTTGGTGGTAAAAATGCCTCACTTGGTGAAATGATTTCAAACTTAGCTAACGCAGGTGTGCAAGTCCCAGGTGGTTTTGCTACTACCTCAGACGCTTTTAACGAGTTTTTAGAACAATCAGGACTCAACGCAAAAATTCACGACATTTTAGATACTCTTGATGTTGATGATGTAAACACACTCGCCAAAGTCGGCGCCGATATCCGTCAGTGGATTATCGATACCCCATTCCAACCTAGTCTAGATAAAGCAATCCGCGATGCATACAGCCAACTTCATGGTGACGCTTCTGCAGATGTTTCATTCGCTGTTCGATCATCAGCTACTGCTGAAGATATGCCAGACGCCTCGTTTGCAGGCCAACAAGAAACGTTCTTAAACGTTGTTGGTATTGATTCTGTAATGACTGCTATTAAACACGTATTCGCTTCGTTATTTAACGACCGCGCTATTTCTTATCGTGTTCACCAAGGCTACGATCACCGTGGTGTAGCGTTATCAGCGGGTATTCAACGCATGGTACGCTCTGATAAATCAGCATCAGGTGTTATGTTCAGTATTGATACTGAATCGGGCTTTGAAGATGTAGTGTTTATCACATCAAGTTATGGTTTGGGTGAAATGGTTGTACAGGGTGCGGTTAACCCAGATGAATTTTATGTTCATAAACCAACGCTACTTAAAAACAAGCCAGCTGTAGTACGTCGTAACATTGGCTCTAAAGCCATTCAAATGATTTACTCTCAAGACAAAGCTCATGGCAAACAAGTAGAAATTGTTGACGTAGACTCAGCACTTTCAAACAAATTTTCGATTACAGATGAAGAAGTGCAAGATCTTGCCAAACAAGCTGTAATCATTGAAAAGCATTACGGTCGTCCAATGGACATCGAATGGGCAAAAGATGGTAACGATGGCAAACTATATATAGTTCAAGCGCGTCCAGAAACTGTTCGCTCAAACGAAGACACAAACGTAATGGAACGCTTCCAACTAAATGGCAGCAGCAATGTTGTTGTTGAAGGCCGTGCAATTGGTCATAAAATTGGTAGTGGTGTTGTACGTGTACTTGACTCAATCAAAGAGATGGACCAAGTACAAGTAGGTGACATATTAGTTACCGACATGACAGACCCAGACTGGGAACCTATTATGAAACGCGCGGCTGCGATTGTTACTAATCGTGGTGGTCGTACATGTCATGCTGCAATCATTGCACGTGAGTTAGGTATCCCAGCCGTTGTTGGTTGTGGTAATGCAACATACTTAATTAAAGCTGGTCAAGAAGTTACTGTATCATGCGCCGAAGGCGATACTGGTTTCATCTACGAAGGTATTTTAGACTTTGAAGTACTTACTTCACGTGTTGACGAAATGCCTGAACTTCCAATGAAAGTGATGATGAACGTAGGTAACCCAGATCGCGCATTCGATTTTGCACGTTTACCACATTCAGGTGTTGGCCTTGCGCGCGTTGAGTTTATCATCAACCGTATGATTGGCGTTCACCCTAAAGCGTTATTAAATTTTGATGCACAAACAGATGCATTAAAAGCAGAAATCACAGACATGATTGCCGGTTACGAATCACCTGTTGAATTCTATATTGGTAAACTGGTTGAAGGTATTTCTACCCTAGGTTGTGCGTTTGCACCAGAGCGTGTAATTGTTCGTATGTCTGATTTTAAATCAAACGAATATGCTAACTTAGTGGGCGGCCAGCAATACGAGCCAGAAGAAGAAAACCCAATGATTGGTTTCCGTGGCGCTGCACGTTATATCTCTGAAGACTTCCGTGATTGTTTTGCACTTGAGTGTGAAGCTATAAAACGCGTAAGAAACAGCATGGATATGACCAACATCGAAATCATGATCCCATTCGTACGTACCCTTGAAGAAGGTAAACGCGTTATTGAATTACTTGAAGAACATGGCCTTAAACGTGGCGAAAATGGTCTTAAAGTAATCATGATGTGTGAGCTTCCGTCAAATGCATTAATGGCTGAAGAATTCTTAGAATACTTCGATGGTTTCTCTATCGGTTCTAACGATTTAACACAGTTAACGCTTGGTCTTGACCGCGATTCAGGTTTAATTGCTCACCTATTTGATGAGCGTGACCCTGCAATCAAAAAGCTACTTTCTATGGCTATTAAAACAGCCAAAGAAAAAGGTAAATATGTAGGTATTTGTGGTCAAGGTCCTTCAGATCATGAAGACTTTGCAGCATGGTTAGTAGAGCAGGGCATTGACTCTGTTTCGCTAAACCCAGATACAGTACTAGAAACATGGTTATACTTAGCAGACAAACTTGCTAAGTAAGTTACCTCGTTAAAAAATGCCAGCAACTGCTGGCATTTTTTATGACTAAAAATTAATTTTTTGCTAATTTTTTATCTAAGTAGGCACATGAACGAGTCAGTGCTTTTTGGCACCATGTTAAATACCCTCTAGCTTTAGGGTAATACATAGAAAAGCAGAATAAGCCTGCAATAAAAAATATTAACGATGGCCCTGGCACCACAGCAAACAATAATCCGAGTAAAATAAACACTGTTCCGCTGATCTGCATTAGTAGTTTTTTCATATAAACCTCATAGTAGGCGTTTAACTTGATTATAATTGCAGCTGCTCATATATCGATAAAAAGAGTGTTACAAACTGTAAAATCTTCAATTTCTATTAGCCATCGCCATGATATAATTACACAAATGCATTAATAAGCGCCGCCATGATAGCAACTATTACACAACAAGATGCCGCGACCGAGCTTGTCGCAAATTATTTAAATACTATAAAAAATCAAGGGTTTACTGGAGATACAGACGCAAGCTATGCAACCAGACTCACAGCGTCAACCGATAACAGTATTTACCAGCAGCTTCCGCAAGGTGTTATTTTTCCTAAAAGCGAAAAAGACATTCAAGTTGCTCTGCAAATAGCATCGCAAGACCCTTTTTTATCGTTAACTTTTGGTCCTCGCGGTGGCGGCACAGGAACAAATGGTCAATCTTTAACGCCTGGTATTGTGGTTGATTTATCACGTTATATGCGTGAAATCCTCGAGATAAATGTTGAAGAAGGTTGGGTACGAGTTCAAACCGGTGTGATAAAAGATCAACTTAACGACTTTTTAAAACCGTATGGATTTTTCTTTTCACCCGATTTATCTACCAGTAACCGCGCCACTATTGGCGGCATGATCAGTACTGATGCATCGGGGCAAGGCTCCTTAGTTTATGGCAAAACCAGCGATCATGTTTTAGGGCTAACCACCTATTTAGTTGATGGCACTGCAATGTCTACCAGTCCGATAGACATTGAAAAAGCAAAAATAATTGCCGATCAGGAATCCTTAATTGGCAAACTCTACAAAACAGTATTAGACATATCACTTAATGAACGCGACGCTATATTAGCCAAATTTCCACGGTTAAATAGATTTTTAACCGGTTATGACCTAGAACATGTGCTAAGTGAAGACTTACAAACTTTTGATATGAGCCGCTTAATAACAGGATCAGAAGGCTCTTTAGGCATAGTTACTGAAGCAAAATTAAACCTAACACCTATCGCAGAATTTAAAACCCTCATAAATATAAAATATGACAGTTTTGATTCTGCGCTTCGCCATTCACCATTTTTAGTTGATGCCCGCGCAACTTCAGTTGAAACTGTTGACAGCAAAGTATTAAATCTTGCTCGTGAAGATATTATTTGGCATTCAGTATCGGACTTAATAACTGATGTACCAAATAAAGATATGCAAGGACTCAACATGGTTGAGTTTAATGCCGTATCACCAGAAGACATAAAAGACAAAGTAGACACATTATGTAAATTGTTAGATGAGTGTGTTGCTAATCAAACTAATGGCGTTATTGGCTATCAGTTAACCAGCGATAAAAGCGATATTTTAAAAATTTATGCAATGCGTAAAAAATCAGTGGGTTTACTCGGTAATGTAAAAGGCAGCCAAAAACCCCTCGCATTTGCAGAAGACACCGCCGTACCACCAGAAAATTTAGCCGATTATATTGTTGAATTTAGAGCGCTACTTGATAGCTATAATTTACAGTACGGTATGTTTGGTCATGTTGATGCTGGCGTTTTACATGTTAGGCCGGCACTGGATATGTGCGACCCAGAACAAGAAAAATTACTGCGCACTATTTCAGATGAAGTAGTAAAACTCACCGCAAAATACAGTGGTTTAATGTGGGGCGAGCACGGTAAAGGCTATAGAAGTGAATACGGTCCTGAATTTTTTGGTGAGCATTTATTTACGCAATTACGAAAAATAAAATCGGCGTTTGATCCAAATAATAAAATCAACCCCGGAAAAATATGTACCCCGCTTGAAAGTGAAGACTCACTAGTTAGCGTTGATGGGCAAAAGCGTTCTTACTTCGACAAACAAATTTCAATTGATGTTAAGACCAGTTTCAACAATGCAATGACCTGTAATGGTAACGGCTTATGTTTTAATTATGATGAAAACTCGCCAATGTGCCCGTCGTATAAAGTAACTGGCGATCGCCGTAATTCGCCAAAAGGTCGAGCAGGGCTAATGCGTGAATGGTTACGTCTTCAAGAGTCAAAAGATGTTAATTTACTTGAGGTTGAAAAAGAGCTAAACAAAGGTGAAGTAATTACTTGGTGGGAGCGCTTTGTTCATAGCAGAGAGAAAAAACAAGGCGTTTACGATTTTTCACATGAAGTAAAAGCCTCAATGGATGAATGTTTAGCGTGTAAAGCGTGTACTACGGCTTGCCCAATAAAAGTAGATGTGCCAACTTTCCGTGCCCGTTTTTTAAATTATTATCACAGTTATTATGCCCGCCCACTCAAAGATTACTTAGTGGGTAATATAGAAAACAGTGCACCGTTAATGGCAAAATTTGCTAGGGTTATTAATCCAATTGTAAAAACCTCATTAGTTAGTGGCCTCATTAAAAAAACGGTAGGCTATGTTGATACCCCTCAGCTAAGTATTCCTGCACTCAACAAACGTGTAAACAAAGCGCAAAAATTTAATTTAGAATTACTTAAAAAACTAAGTACCGATGAGCAAAATG
The DNA here is from genome assembly GCF_903995135.1 of Pseudoalteromonas sp. 3J6. Lineage (GTDB taxonomy): Bacteria > Pseudomonadota > Gammaproteobacteria > Enterobacterales > Alteromonadaceae > Pseudoalteromonas. The sequence goes on from NZ_LR877185.1 coordinate 1,543,286, forward strand.
ATTATGTACTCATTGTTCAAGACCCATTCACCAGCTTTTACGAAGCAGAATTGGTTGAGAGTTTTATTACACTAATTACTCAGCTTGGAAAAAAACCAATGCTGTTACCCTTTAAACCCAATGGCAAACCTCAGCACGTGAAAGGTTTTTTACATGAATTTAAGCTAACGGCAAAAAATGCTGCAGAGTTTTTAAATCAGCTTAATGATATTAATGCACCGCTAGTTGGTTTAGATGCGTCGTTAGTTATGTGTTATCGCGATGAATATAATACAATTTTAGAAAATAACCGTGGCGATTTTAATGTGCAACTTGCGCATGAATGGTTAGAAACACTATCGTTCAGTACTTTAGAAGCTAAACAAACTGATACTGAATTTACCTTGTTAAGCCACTGCACCGAAACGACCGCGCTACCAAAAGCCGCAAGTGTGTGGAAAAATATTTTTGATCAGCTTGGTTTAACATTAAACACCACAAATACTGGGTGTTGTGGTATGGCCGGTACTTATGGTCATGAAGCACAAAACAAAGCAAACTCTAAAGCACTTTATGAAATGAGTTGGAAACCTATCGTTGATAAAAATAAACCTGAGCAACTTTTATCAACTGGCTTTTCATGTCGTAGCCAAGTAAAACGTTATGAAAAATTTAAGCCTAAGCATCCAATAGAGCTACTGGCAGAGTTAATTAAGTAAAATCTTGGCGCATAGTTTATTATGCGCCAAAATTTGAGTTTAATTTACTGTTCTAACAAGCCTAGCAGCTTGTGGATATTCTATATACGCAGTATTACCGCCGCCGATGTCATCATACTGGGTGGCTAATGTACCTGTAAGAAAATCAACTTTCCATGCAATTGATGAATAATTAGAATCTATAGAGGAACTCCAATACATAGCTATAAATCTTGTTTCATCTATAGAGTCTTTTCTAGATTGAATTGTACCAGGGAAAATATATTTATTTATAGCTGGACTATGACAACTATGCTCTATAATTGTCTCTAGTTCTTTTACATTTGGTAAGCGCCAATCTGTGTAACTAGCAAATGTTTCACTTTCAGCTATGTTTAACGCATTCCTCCATGTTAGTAGGGCTGATGAAGTATCACCTGAACAATTATTACTATCCCAAGTTTGACCTAAGCTGCATCTCATCCACATTAAATTTGTTTTTATGTCAGTAACTGTTCCATCACCATTGATACTAAAGCGCTCGTTTGGGGTTGTCTTAATAATGCTTTCTGAACATTCTTGTGCTTTTGCTATAGAAAACGTAAATAGAGTTATAAATACAATTAGTAGAGTAGAAAAATTTATTTTTTTATTCATGTTATATCCCTTTAATTTTAATTTGACTTATTGATTTCTAACCAATCGAATATGACTTGCTTTTGTTTTAGACGTTTCTACAATAAAGTTATCTAAAGAATATTCATCACCAAAATTTGGTGGTGGTAGGAAAAAAATACCTATAGCAAGGTTTTGTTCGGGATAGGGAGTCACCTTAGAGGTCGCAGTCCAAAAAGGAAGATTAAAAGAAGTACTTGGGAAAAATGAGGTATCTATATTAGGAGTATTATCAGCTGCGGAAATTCCAAAGTCTCGAATTGATAATAATTCAGTTTGCGTTGGTAATCGCCAATCATTTTTCCCACAAAAATTTTGTTCATTAACCATATTAATGTATGAATAAGAATCACAGCTATCAATAGAACACACACCTTGGTTCTTTAAACCAGGATAACCCGCATTTTTTGAAGAGTCTGGATCGTACCAACTATATGTATGCTTTGGATCATGAAGAGCTTTTTCACTCGATTTAACCTCCCAAACTAATCCAGTAACGTTATCAAGTACACAAGACCAACTCTGTGAACTTTTATCGACTGGGTCTCCATTACTATCAAGTTTAGTAAAACTAAAACCGGCCTTTCCATCTTGATCATAGTTACTACTAATATCACGTCCAGATTGAGCATCTTCACCAACACTAGATTGACAATTCGGTAGTAACTTCCCCTCAGCATCGAATTCCTTAGCGCAGCGCAATAGACCAGTATCATTTATTTTACTGTTAATCAATGGCTTTATTGCTATATTTACAGTAGATATATCTGTTAGTCCTTCAGCATCTGTAACTGTTACTTGGAAAGATAGAACTGTTGATACAATTACAGAAGGTGCTATGAATTTTGCTTTTTGTTTATTTGAATTATTTAATTCAATTATCAACCCTGAATCATCAATTTGACTCCAAGTGTAAGTTAACAAAGAAATGTCATTATCATCACTGCTCAGTGAAGCATCTAATTCAACTGTTTCACTACTAATTGCAAAGTACGATTCACCTGCACTTGCTGTTGGTGGTTCATTTATATCGTTTATTGTAATTAATACAGTATCTTCGATCGAGTTATTAAAATTGTCACTCACTGTAAATTTGAACTCTAGCACTTCAGTATTACTAACAGCAGGAGCTACAAAACCTGTTATTTTTTTATCATTATCATTAAGCGTAACGGGGGAGCCTGATATTTGAATCCACGAGTAGGTGTGTGCATTATCATCAATATTAGTTGAACCGATTAATTGCACTTCTGAACCTTCCTCGACTATCTGATTGGAGCCTGCATCTACGGTTAAAGGAATAACTGTTTTTTTTACAATTATTTTTACTGTATCGCTTGTTTGTGCATCAGAGTTATCTGTAACAACTAACTTAAACTCTAATTCAGTTTCTTCTTCAAAGCTCGGCAGAGTAAAGCTTGTTTTTGAGGTATTATAATTTTGAAGATTAACTTTTTTACCCTTAATTTGCTCCCATAAAAATGAGACAATGTTACCGTCTTCGTCCGAAGCAACGCCATTTAGATTAACTACTTCATTGCTATTTACAATCTGGTCTGGACCTGCGTTAACAGTTGGAATTATATTACTATTCTTAGGCTGTTCTTTATCACCTCCACCACTACCACAAGATGCAACAGAAATAGCAATAGCTACATTCAAAATAAACTTAACAATTTTATTCGCTTAAATATCCTTATAAAAATAATTAGAAAATATATTACCACAATTTTAAATAACAGTGTTTACGCTTTTTTATTTGAAAAACTGTCTGCAATCGGTTTTGTACTAATACCATGAATAAATACACTAAATAAAATTGTGGTCATAGCAATGGTCGCAATTTGAAATTTATTTTCTATTTGTGTATCAATAACCATTAAAGTAAAAACAATCGAAGCCAATCCTCGTGGCCCAAACCAAGCAAACGTTAAACGCTCTTTTATTTTTAATGACGTAAATTGCAATGACAACATAACAGGAATTATTCTGATCAGTGTTGTACTAAGTAGCGCATAAATTATTATTTCAGTATTTAATTTCGGGATCACTAAATAAGCACAAACAAAACCGAATAAACACCAAATCATTAAAGAGGAAAAGTCAGCTATATGCTCTGAGTCTTCAATCAGCTCTTTGTTTATTTTGGTGCTCGCGTATTTATCAAATAAAAGCCCCGCTACAAATACGGCAATAAATCCACTGCCATGAAAATATTGCGTAAGTGAAAATACAGCCATAGCAAAACCCAATAGTAAAAACGGGCTAGTATTTTGGGCAAAGTAATGTCGCTTCATTGCAATATTCAAACACGGAATAAAAACAGCAATACTTGCAAATGCAATTAATAATGCAACTCCCAATTCTCTACCAAACACACTTAACGTTTGTGTTGCAGTAATTGCAGATTCAGGATTTTTTGCGAGCAGAATAAATATTAAAAATATAGGCACACATAAGCCATCGTTTAAACCGCTTTCTGTATTAATACCTTCGCGTATTTTTTCAGGCACTTTTGTATTGCTTAATAATCCCTTACTTAAAGCCGCATCGGTTGGGGTTAATATAATTGCGATAAGTGCTGCTTGAATTAAGGAAAGCTCAGCAAATAAAAATAACGCAGTAGCAATCCCGAGTAATAGGGTTAAAGGTAAGGCAACAAATAAAAGTAAACTTGGGTATTGAAAACTATGCCTTAATACTCCTAATTTTGACTTTGCTGCATCGGTAAATAAAAAGATACTGAGCGTTAATTCTATAAAGGGCAGTAAAAACCGTAAGCCATTTTTAAAATTTTCACTTTCGTTCGGAGCTATCAATGCTAGCAGCATCCCCCCTATAACAAAAAACATCGGCCCAGTAATTTCTGTTTTTTCTAATTGGCGTAGTGTTGTAGAATAAATTAAAAATAATGCACCAATAAGAGCAATAATTAAGTATTCCATTAAATCTTCCTTTTTATTCCAGACTTTGCCCGTTCTTTAATATTTGTTTGAATATATATTTGATCGGTTGTGGCTATTTTTGCGTGGCCTAAATCTTCAGATAAATGTTTTAAAGGTCGAGTTTGTGCGTCATGCGTTGCACCGGTATGTCGAAGCCAATGTGCAGTGGCCGCTTCTAATTGTTCCGCGTCATCTTTAAAGCCATCATCAAGTAATGACTGCTGAGCAATATCAAAACTTTGTTGTACTAAACGTCGAATTTGTCTTACTGTCATACCACCTTGGCCACGAATTTTATGCACTAAAGGGTCGGATTCGTCAACACGGGGCAGGGCAGGTAAACCACGGTATAACCGATAACGTTTTAAATACTCAAGAAAATCATCACTTAAAGTTACATCTCGTAATTTATTACCCTTACCCATTATACGTAAAAACCAAAAGCCATCGTTATCTTGCCAAAAATGAGACATAACAGGTGACCATTGTGGACGTTCTGATAATTCTGATATACGTAAATATAATCCTTTTAAACAGGCGAGGGTAAAAAGGTTTCTTTCATACTCTGGTTTTTGTTCGCACAGATCACGCGTTACACCAAATACGTATTCCCATTGAATATCGCTTAATGTATCGGGAATTTGTATTTGTGACTGTACAACCAAGTAGGGGCTATTTTTCTTAACCACAGGTACAAAGTTAGCGAAGGTTTTTTCTTCTAAAATAGCGAACTTGTAAAATACATTAAGTGCAGTAAACATTGCGGATAATGTTTGCTGACTCGCAATAGATTCTTTTTGCATGAAAGGGCGCCAATTTTGGTTTAACCTACGTACTCCTTGCTCATCTTTATAGCGCCACTGCACCGAAGTTGATGCCCACTTTTTATCCGGCTCGACCATAAAATCAACATACGCCTCAATATCTTCACGCTTTAAATCGAATACTGATTTTTCAGCTATAAGCCATGACCACAAATAAAATCGTTCTAATTCATTGCGAAAACGACTATAAGTTGCTTCTGATTTTCGGCCATAAACATATAAAAACTGGTATAAAAAATTTAGATCGGCCTTTGATTCAGTTACAGTCAAGCTGACTTGCTGTATAAAAGAGGCTAGTTCTGGATATTCTGATTGCAGTGTATTATCTTCAAGATGAGCTATTTGATAACGTAATTGTTTTAATGTATCGACCAGAGCAACAAGCATAATAGTAAAATATATAAGAAAATAATAAACTTATAGATTAACCTTAAAGTCCGATACTGTCTAGTATTGGACATAACGAAATTTTGATATTTATGCTAAATGCAGATTTATTAACCATATACCTTATTAAAGGAAAAATCATGAAAAAATTACTTCTGTTGAGCATGTTAGTTATTAGCGTTTTATTAACAGGTTGCGCTACTACAGGCAGTGCTTCTCCTGGAGAAAAACGTGCTTTAGTACAAAGTATGAAATCGAATACATTAACTGCTTTATACGAAAAAAAACCAGATGTTAAAACTCAAATTGCAAACTCTGCCGGTTATGCTGTATTTGATAATGCCAATGTAAACGTTATTTTAGCCAGTTTTGGTGGTGGGTACGGTGTAGTAAAAAATAACCTAACCGGAAAATCTACCTATATGAATATGGGCGAAGCTGGTTTAGGCTTAGGTTTAGGTGTTAAAGATTTCAATATTGTTATGGTTTTTCACGATCAAGCAGCGTTAAATAGATTTATTAAACATGGTTGGGCGTTCGGTGGTAATGCCGATGCTGCTGCAAAATACCAAGATAAAGGTGGCGCTTTAGTTGCCGAAGCTATTGCTGACCAAGTTACTGTTTACTCTTTAACCGAAAGTGGCCTTGCACTGCAAGCAGTTTTAAAAGGCACTAAATTTTGGGTCGATTCTGAGCTAAACTAAGCTATCAAAACCCTATCATAAGTGGGCTAGTTTTATGGATTACGCCCACTTTAATTTAATTCACTCAATTTAACATAACGTAATTTATAGGTAGTTAACTATCAGCTATCAGCTATCAGCTATCAGCTATCAGCTATCAGCTATCAGCTATCAGCTATCAGCTATCAGCTATCAGCTATCAGCTATCAGCTATCAGCTAAAATAATTTTACGCTTATAGAATCCAATATACGATGTTTATTATTCTCTTTTCATTTTTTAACGAATAGCAGGAAACATGTATAAAACATTTAAAGCATAAAATAAAACTTAGAACACTTATTTATCTGACCTAAAAAACCAGCTTTTAAATATAATTAAAACTTAAACACTTTAATATAAAGGCTTACACTCTTTCATTTATATCACTTGAGATGGTTATTTTAATTTTTAAAGTTAAATTAGTTATATAACTTCAAATCAAAGTTATCAGCATTTAATTTATTATCAAATGCTTCAGCTAATTTCTCAGTTTCACTAAACACGGTGTTCCAATATTTAATCCGGGTATCGGCATCGAGATCAGTAAAGTCGTTTCTGTCTGGGATTTTTCCGTAAGGTAAGCCGGCAATAAATTCTTTTGATGGGGTGATCATCACAACGTTGTCGTAATTTTGTGGTGCTACTTTTCGTTTTAAATTTTTATCAAACCACCCTGCTTTTGGATCTGAATTAAAATGTGGATACAAAATTAAGCCTGGGTTATTAATTTTTAAATCAAAGTGGTAATCGATAATGCCGCCATCACGGTAAATTCCTGGTGGCGAACCGCCAATATTTTTTATACCTTGCATTACTAGTGGTATAGAACCTGATGCCAATAAGGCATCTTTTAAATTTGTTTGCGTGAGTTCAATGTTTTGTGTTTTAAACTTGTAGCTGTCGGTAATACTTAAATTACTATTAGGTGCGCCAAAAATAAAACGCTCATACTGGGCGCCTAATAATTTACGATTAACGCGGTTAAGCATATAACTTTTTGATAAACCCAAAAGCTGTATTAATTTATGTTCGCTGGCAATAAAGCCGTTAGATTTTGCGACAATAAAATGCGCTTTAAAAACGGGATTATTTATAATTTCAGTAACGCCATCATCACCAAATACATCATCTAATAATGCGCGGGCTTTAAGTGTAATTTCAGCGGGCGTTGGTTTATTACTAGAATATCGGGTTTGTGAATACGATTTTGCTAACCGCTTAATGGCAGCAACGGGATCGTTTTGTGCAAAACAGGCTGAACGAAAAGCCCCTGCAGATGAGCCAATTAAATTAAGCGGTTGGGTGCGATGTTTAAAAAATTCGCCAAATATATATTTGTCTAAACCAAATAAGGTAAACCATTTAGGGCCACCACTTGCCCCTAAAAAAGAGGTAAAAATCTCGGGTTTAAAACCTTGTTCGTTTATTATTTTTGCTGCAGTTTTACCCGCATAAATGTCGATCATCTAAAAATACTACCTGTAGAGTCGCAGTTTAATGTTGTTAAAGCCAAACTTAAAAATGAATACTTATGCAAAATAAAACTTTTAAACTTTAATCTTAATCCCAAATTCCGTCTTCACATTTGCCCTGCACTTTTACGTTTTTTACCTTAAACTCAGGCTCTATGCCTTTGTCTCTTTGTGCGTGGTAGTCGTTAGTAACAGACAAAATAGTCGGTGTGAGTAGTATAATAGCGATAACGTTTACCACTGTCATTAACCCTAGAGCAATATCAGCTAAATCCCATACTTGTTTTAAGGTGGCTGATGCGCCCCACAACATCATTGATAAATAAAGCAAAGTATAAATACCGCGCCCTACTTTGTTATCGAGCTTAAATAAGTGGAGGTTACTTTCGGCGTAGGCGTAGTTAGCAACCACCGAGGTAAAAGCAAATAAAGTAATGGCAGCGGCTACAAAATACACGCCGCCTTGCGCTAAGTGTGAGGTCATAGCGCTTTGTGTTAAGCGTATGCCTTCCATTTCACCGCTTATATCTACATCGGCCAATAAAATAATAACCGCGGTACAACTGCACAATACGATGGTATCGAAAAACACCCCTAACATTTGTATGTAGCCTTGCGTAGCCGGATGGTTTGGCATTGGACTGGCACTTGCCGATGCATGCGGCACACTTCCCGCGCCAGCCTCATTAGAATATAAACCGCGTTGTATACCATTTTTAATGGCTGCACCCATGGCGCCTGCACCAGCTTCTTGCAAGCCAAACGCTGATAAAAATATATCTTTGAGCATGGCAGGTACTTGAGTGAAGTTAATCAGTGTAATTACTACAGCAACAAGCACAAACACGATGCCCATAACAGGCACTACTCGCTCGGCGAATCGGGCAATGGCTTTAAAGCCCCCCAAAATAATAGAGCCTGCTAAAAGTGTGATCACAACACCTGAGTAAAAAGTGGGTATTTCAAATGCGTAATTTAGTGCATCGGTAATGGTGTTGGTTTGCATGGCGCTAAAGGTAAAGCCGTAACCTAAAAACAAACAGGCGGCAAACACAATAGCAAATGCACGACTGCCTAAGCCTTGTTGAATATAATACGCAGGGCCACCTCTGAATTCGCCATTGCTGTCGCGAATTTTATATACCTGGCCTAAAATACTTTCTGCAAATCCGGTTGCCATACCCAGTATAGCAATGACCCACATCCAAAATATGGCGCCGCTACCACCGAGTGATATAGCCACAGCCACACCGGCTAAATTACCTGTGCCTACTCGAGCACACAGCCCAGTACAGAGCGCTTGAAATGATGAAATATCGTTTTTATTACACTTACTACTGCCTTTTAGCAGGCTAAACATGTGCTTAAATTTAACTAATTGAATTGCTTTTAAGCGTACTGAAAACCATATTCCGGTAAATAGGAGAATGTAAATAAGTACTTGCCCTTCGCCCCATAAAAGGCCATTTACACTTTTTACTACGGTATCGAACATGGGCTAATCCTTTTTGTATTTATTATGTTTTTACTCAGCGAGTAGTTGAGTAATTTGCATTTAATAATGCATGTTAGCCATAGCTTAGCGGAGCTAAGCTGCCTTAGAATGTTGACTTAGAGGTAGGTTATTTACTTTGCAGGTGTATACCCGCAATCATGCATCTAACCGAACCTCCCGCCGACTCTATGGTTGGTATAGGTAACGGAACAAGTTTAGCTGTTTTTTGTATTGCTGTTTTTTGCTCGGTTGTAAGTGCATTAAACGCCGTTTGTGAGAGCGCTAAAATACGACCATTTGTACCTTGTAGCTCAATTGCATTGCCACAAAAGCTACTTATTTGCTCACTAGTTAAGTTTATTACTTCTAAATGGCTTTGTATAAAATGGCTAGTTAATTGTTTGTGCTGACTATTTGGCACCATATTTAAGCTGATCATGGCAAACTGTGTGGCTACACACATCAATACATTAGTATGATAAACCGCAGTACCTTGCTCATCGTAGGCGTTAAACACAACAGGTTTTAGCTTTAATTGCTCGCATACTGTATTAACTACAGCTTTATTAGTGCGCTTCGATTCTACTGCATAAGCAAGCTTATGTAAGTGATCAATAACAAGCGATCCTGTACCTTCTAGAAATGAATTTTCTTTCGATAAAAATGAATAATCACTCACAGACAACACTTTATAGTGATTAGTCAAAAAATCAATAATATCTTTTCGATATTCTAATCTTCTGTTTTCTGCGTACATTGGGTATATAACTAGCTCGCCACTTTGATGGGTAGAAAACCAATTATTTGGAAACACAGAATCGGGCGTGTGCGTATGTTCGTCTTCAAAAAGATGAACTGTTACGCCCTCGTTTTGTAATAATTTAACCGCATTAGTTACTTCGTCAAAAGCAAGCTGACTCTGGTTTTGTGAGTTGCAGCTACTTTGAAACGTGTTGTCTAACATAGTTTGTGGGTTAGATGTAAAGTGATGCGGGCGCACCATAACCACAGCTGTTGGTGCTTGCTTTATGTGGCTCATGCGACTTGCTCTTGCTTAGTTGTTTTTGATGTTTGCACACTATTAAGTACCGAAAATAAATTACGCGGATCGGCTTGTTGTGTAATTAAATCAAGTAATGAAAACTCACCCGCAACCACCAGCGCATCTTTAATATAAATCAGCGCGGTAAAGTCTTCGCTCGCAAAACCTACCCCATCAAAAATAGTAAGCTCGTCGTTACTTGTACGCCCAGGTGTTTGTTTATTAATTACTTTATGAAACTCGGTCACGGCAAAGTTTTCGGACATTTGCTGTATTTCGCCCTCTATTCTGGTTTGAGGCTCATACTCTACAAACACATTTGCGCGCCCTAACAATTGGGAATCAAGCTCTGTTTTACCAGGGCAATCGCCACCAATCGCATTAATATGAACACCTTGCGGTATCATATCGCTGGTTAAAATGGTTGCGTTGGTTTTATCAGCCGTACAGGTTGTAATAATGTGCGCACCTTGCACGGCTTCTTCTGCGCTATTGCATATAGTTACATTTAAACCATAGCCACTTAAATTGTTGTAGGCTTTTTTAGAGGCGTTTTTATCAATATCGTATAAACGAATGTGGGTCATGCCTAATACGGTTTTAAAAGCTAATGCTTGAAACTCAGACTGTGCACCATTACCAATTAATGTAAGCGTTGTTGAGTGTTTGGGTGCTAAATACTTTGCCACAAGCGCCGATGTAGCCGCTGTGCGTAAGGCCGTGAGTAAGCACATTTCGCTGATCATAACCGGATAGCCGCTATCAACATCCGATAAAATACCAAACGCGGCCACGGTTTGAAGTTCTTCAAAGGTGTTTTTTGGATGACCATTTACATATTTGCAGCTAAACATTTCACCGTCGCTTACAGGCATAAGCTCTATTACGCCATCCGGAGAGTGCGCCGCATAACGTGGCGATTTATCAAATTCGTCCCAGCGAGCAAAGTCGTGTTCTAATCTTTGGGTAAGCTCAAGCAATACGTTTTCTATTCCGACTTTATTTATAAGTTTGGCCATTGTCTGTACGCTAACAAATGGAACACCTTGTTTTGGCTCTGCTATAAAATGACTCATAAACACCTCTTTAATGACTATATAAGTTAATTGAAATAAGTTTATAGGCCAGAGGTGACAGTTAAAATGCCAAAAGTTTATACAAATAATGTTATTTTTTAGCAAATTGCTATGCAATAAAGTACAAATTTAGTAATTTATAATAAACACATAACCCAAGGCGTTTTATGACCCCTTACATTTACGACTCCTTAGATAACGCATTAATAGCCGAATTACGAAAAGATGGCCGCGCTTCTATTTCAGCCCTAGCCGATGTTTTAAAGGTGTCACGCGGGACGGTGCAAAATCGCTTAGACCGTTTAGTTTCATCGGGCGCTATATTAGGCTTTACGGTGCGTGTACATGAACACATCGAAACCGAGGCTGTAAGAGCAATAATGATGGTGGAAGTGGTGGGAAAATCTACATCGCAGGTAATTAAAACTCTTCGCGGCATACCAGAGCTAACAAAGTTACATACAACCAACGGCGCTTGGGATTTAGTGGCTGAAATACAGGCTGCAAATTTAGGTGAGTTTGATGGCGTACTTAGGCAAGTGCGCGAAATAGAAGGCATTTTAAATAGCGAAACCAGTATATTATTATCATCTACTTAGGTTTTATTAACGCCATGCTTTACTAAAAGTATTTTAGGCAATACTCGGGTTATTTATTAGGTAATGGAGTAGGCAATGAATAAGCTTTCTATTCGGTATTATTCGCAAGATATAAAGCGCCACCAGCATAATTACCATCAACTTGTTTTACCCTTACACGGTGAAATTTTCATAACGTTAAATAATGACTTTAAAACAACGGTTAGTACGGGTAGTTGTATCGTTATAGAGAAAAACGTGGTGCATGCCTTTACGGCCGATGAAGCCGCGCGTTTTATTGTGGCAGATTTAGACGCGCTACCTGAAAACCTTATTCATCTTTTATGCCCTAAAATCTCAATAGATAGTCGTTTATTAAGTTACTTACAGTTTATAGAGCAGCAACTGCTTTTTGTTAGCGATGAAAAGCTTACTAGTTCAACCTTTGATTTATTTTACTTATTACTTTGTGAGCAAAGTAGCCACAGTAATATTGATAAGCGAATAGATAATGTAATAACCATTGTTAAGCAAAACTTAGCGTACCCCTACACGTTAAAAGAGCTGGCCGATATAGCCTGTTTAAGCGTTACGCAATTTAAAACTGTGTTTAAAAAAAGTACCACTATGAGTGCACTGCAATATTTAACTATGTTGCGAATGCAGCACGCTCGCGCCCTTTTAACCCATTCAGACTTACCGATTGCTTTAGTAGGCGAGCGCATTGGTTATAACGATGCCTCTGCGTTTAGCCGCCGGTTTAATTTATACTTTGGTCAGCCACCTAAGGCATTTGCAAAGCAATAATATAGATAACCTAAACACGAGATAATAAATCAAGCTTAAGCAGAACTTAGGTTAAATTGCGTCAGAGCAAACAATAACACCGTCTTTTTAGCACATTTTTCAAAAACCTGTATTGATACACTCAGTAAATAGTATTTACGGAGGATAATTAATGGCAACACACATAGGTTTTTTAGCAATATTTTCGTGGGGGCTTTTAGCTTTACTGGGTAATTTAACCAAAGCGCTCCCTGCTTTTCAGTTGCTTTTCATTTGCTTTGCACTCTCTTTTATTATTTTATTAGTAAAGCGTTTTGCTTCAAAACAGCCATTATTAACCCCTCCTAAGCTTTCTAAAAAACAAATGATAATAGGTGTTATTGGTTTATTTGGTTTTCACTTTTGTTATTTTATGGCTTTAAAGTACGGCCCCTTAATAGAGGTAAGCTTAATAGTGTATCTTTGGCCATTATTACTGGGTGTATTTGTGGCTACCCCAGGGTCTAAATTTAAATCAATATTAGGCGGATTACTGGGGTTTTTAGGCACGCTTAGTTTAATTATCGATGGCAGTGGATTATCTATCAATAGTGAGTATTACTTAGGGTACTTTTTTGCAGGTTGCTGCGCGGTACTGTGGTCTAGTTATTCTTATTTAATGTCGCAATTTGATAGCCATGTGGATGACATAGGCTGGCTTTCACTTATTGTGGCAGTGCTTGCCCTTTTTGCACATTTTTATTTTGAAACAACCGTTATTAGTTTGTCTGTCTCACAATGGCTAGGTGCTATTTTATTGGGATTAGGCCCAGTGGGTGGTGCATTTTATTTATGGGATCATGGCTTAAAGTTTGGTAACCGCTCGCTATTAGCCTCATTGAGTTTTTTAACGCCGGTGCTCTCTACCTTTATTTTAATACTCGCCTCGCAGGCTCCCTTGAGTTGGTCAGTATTTATAGCTTTAGCGCTTATTTTATTAGGGGCGGCGATTAGCAATAAAAGGCCATCGATAAGTTTAAAAAAAGCATAGTTTTAATTTTACCAACGCTTAAACTTAAGGTAATTTAAGTTTAAGCGTTAATATACAGCTACATAGCGTAGCTCTGTGCATAATCTACTATACGTGTATTTTGGCTTTTTAAATAAGCGCGTCCTGCTTTTACACCTAGCTTATGATCAAAGCGTAAATCGTCGTTAGAGCTGCCTAATAATTTACTGTGCAGCTTTTCGTCTGCAAAAATTTGTATAATTTCTACATCACTAGGCGGATTGGCTATAAATGATAGCTCGTCCAGGTATGCTTGCTCGTGTTGAATCAAGTAATCAAGTGTTTTTGGGCAGTAGCCCGATGCACATGCAAATGTTCTAAGCTTTTGAACCCATGCAGTTTGCGCTTGAAAATTCTCATCAACGGTTCTTATTACCACGATTTTTCGTGCGCCACGGTTATAAGCTTCGCGTACAGGCAATGGCGCAGCTAAGCCGCCATCTAAATAAAAATCTTCACTTGATTGCTCTGCAGCTAAATGCGCTTCGTTTGCCGCTTTTGACCCTAACCAAGGAGTAAGTTTAACGCCTTGTTTATACAAAAAAGGTAACGCGCTAGATGCTTTTAACAAATCGCGCCATTGCTTACCCTCGCCTGTAGGTGAAAGGTAATAGGCTTTTCTGTCGCGTGCATTGGTTGCCGTTATAAGCAGCTCTCGCTCACCTAAGCTGGTTTTTGCTGTTTTAAAATCAAGAGCTCTGTTTACTTCGGTGGTTTTGTCAAAGTACCAGTCTAAGTCAACAATGTGCTTGCCCATTAAACCACGCCCTAGTTGAAAAAAGCGTTTGTTACGCGAAAGCCCTCTGATCAAGCGTTTAGCGTAGCCTTTTTGACGCGCTAAATAACTGGTTAAATTTTGCGAGCCAGCAGACGTCCCTATAAATAAATCAAACGGGTCGTAGTTTTGCTCTAACCACGCGTCAAGTACACCAGCTGTAAATATCCCTCGCTGCCCTCCACCTTCAGCAATCAATGCAGTTTTAGGGTGCATAGGCTTATTGAATGTGTGTGGAGCAACATTTATTTGAGATTTCACGGTGTACCTCTTAGTTGTTAACTTAACGGAATATGGTTTTATTTTAACGTGCTTGATTAAATCCTTAAAACAGATTAATTGAATCAGTTCGATTGAAAATATAAATCATTTATTTGTACTCAATCTTTATTCGATTCTCTATTTGGTTATTAGTGTAACTATGGTTGCGTGTACGCTTGCTTAATAAACAGCTTAGTTCTTTATTTCCATTAGTATTTTTAACGCACGATGACGTTTTTCATCGTCATATAAATCGTTGGTGAATATAAGCTCATCGACCTCTAATTGGTTCACGATCATTTCTAATTTGTGTTTAATACTCGCTGGCCCACCAGTAACACTTAATCCTAAAAAGCTCTCAACATGAGTACGCTCTTGTTCGCTCCACAAGCCTTCCATTGTTTCAACTGGGGGCTTTAACCACAACTCATCGCCTCTGATTAACGACAGTACTCGCTGTTTTGAAGTGGTTGATAAGTATTGTGCTTCTTCATCTGTATCGGCAGCCACTAAAGGTAATGCCAACATTACATAAGGCTTAGCTAATACATTTGATGGTTTAAATTCTCTTTTATATAAGGCTATTACATCATGTACAAAACGCGGTGCAAAGTGCCCCGCAAATACATAGGGTAATCCTTTTTGCGCTGCTAACTGGGCACTAAATAAACTTGAGCCTAAAAGCCAAATAGGCACATTAGTGTTTTCACCGGGTATTGCTCGTACACGCTTAGCCCCATCGTATGGGCCTAATAGTGTTTGTAACTCGCTTACTTCATTAGGAAAGTTTTCAGCGCGGCTAATGTCGTTATTTAAGGCGCGACTTGTCACCGGATCGCTACCTGGTGCGCGCCCTAGCCCTAAATCAATTCGACCAGGATACAAACTCTCTAAGGTGCCAAATTGCTCAGCCACTACTAAAGGCACATGATTAGGTAACATAATTCCACCCGACCCTACGCGTATTTTTTTAGTGTTGCCGGCTATGTGCCCTACTAAAATTGAAGTGGCGGCACAAACAATCCCAGGCATATTATGATGCTCGGCTAACCAAAAACGGTTAAAACCTAATTGGTCTGCTTTTTGTGCGTAGGCTGTACTTTTGTTTAAGGTGTCACTAACCGTGGCCCCTTTTTGCATAGGCGCCAGTTCAAGTAATGAAAAAGGGATAGTTGATAACAAAGCAGCATCTCCAAATTAAATAGCGACTTATGACGTGCTAGCCATAAATAATAAATCTAAAGTAAGAAATGGGTGTAAATTACACCAATTCAAGGCAGCTTATCTTGAAACGCTAAGGTGTTGCGATTGAGCGACAAAAAAGCTAGCTACTTTTAGCTACAGTTTGTTGGCGGTTTAGTTTATAGGCCTCTGAATCAAGGCCTTTTTTCCAATAACCCGATGAAACAATTTGACTGCGCGGTATCGCTAATTCATCAGTTAATACGGTTTTTGCTTTGCGTACTAATCCGGCCTCTAGTGCCATAAATACAATAGGTTGTTGCTCACTAAGCGGCACCGATTTTAATGCGTTTACCACATCTGTATCTGGTTTATGTGTTATTAACCAAGTTACATCTCGCGGCGACTCCAAGCTGATCACATCATCGTTTGTTGGTGCATGAATAATCGCGTCAATTTTTGCGTTTTTAGGCAGTTGCTGCATGTAGCCTTTAATTGCATTAACCGAAGTTAAATCGCCAAGTAGTATGTAATGTGAGTGTTCATAATTATCAAGCTTTTTAGGGCCTGGTCCTGCTATACCTACCTCATCGCCTACTTTTGCTTTTTTAGCCCAATTAGTTGCTGGACCTTGGTGCATATTAATTACAAAATCGAGGGTAAGTGCGCCGGTGTGCTCATCAACATGCCTTATAGTGTATGAACGCATACATGAAGTTTTAATATTATAATCAACGCGGCCATTTTGCGGAATAAGTACCTTTACGTAGTTACCAATATATTGAGCGTTCAAGTCGTTAAACTCATCGGAGCCAACAATAATGCGCTGTAAATGTGGGGTTATTTGCTCTGTGCTTAATACTGTTGCTTTGCGTACTTTTTTACCCATATAAATTTACCTCATTAAAAAAGATGAATTGCACAACGCCCCGTTGGTTGATAAAATCAACCATATCAATTTAATTGACTTTGTCAACCATTATGGATTCCCTATGCATATCTCATTAGCCAATACATTATTTGCTTTAATGCAAAATTATCGCGTTACCATACGCGAAGCGATTAATGCGGGCGAGCTTGGCTTAAACGCAATGCACGTACGTTGCTTTCATATTATTGCAACAACAACTCAGTGCACTGCTAACGATATTGTTAATCAGACCCAGCGCGACAAGGCCCAAATAGCACGCTTAGTGAAAGAGCTAATCGCATTAAAGTTAATTAACAAAGATGCCAGTGAGCACGACAAGCGCTGTTTTATTTTGTCATTTACCTCTGAAGGTCGCACGCTTTATAACAAGCTATTAGCCGCCGAGCAGCAAGTAAATGCGCAAATGTGTAAAAACTTAAACCCACAGCAAATCAATGACTTTTTATATACTGCCCAACAAATGATCAAAAACATGGATTGATCTGCCATTCATTACTTGGCATAACTGATACAAAACGCATATACTGTACACTTATACAGTGTATGCGTTTTAGGTTGTGTTATGTTTGTTATTCCCATTTATATAGAGGCCGGTGTTTGCGGGTTTGAATCGCCTGCAGCACAGTATAGTGAGTTAGGGATATCACTCGATGAGCTATTAATAAAACACCCAGATGCTACGTTTATTGGCGTTGCATCAGGGTGCTCTATGCAAGAAATTGGTATTTTTGAGGGCGACTTACTGTTAGTTGACCGTGCTGAGATTCCTAAAGATGGCGATGTTATCGTGGCGAACTTAAATGGTTTATTTGTATGTAAGCTGCTAGATAAAACCAATGCGCGACTGCTCTCGGCTTCTGCTGCTTATAAACCCGTGCAATTAACCGAGTCTGATGAATTTCAGCTTGAAGGCGTGGTAACTCGCTCAATTAGGTTACATCGGCAAAGCCCTGAGATACTTTCATGTATGCCTTAGTTGATGCGGTTGCTTTTTATGCCAGTGCTGAAAAGGTATTTGACCCCGCAATTCGTTCAAAACCAGTAGTGGTGCTTACCAATAACGATGGCTGCGTATGTGCGGTGTGCCCTATTGCCCGTAAGCTTAATATTCCTAAATTTGGCCCCTATTTTAAAGTTAAGCAATTACTAGCAAAGCATCAGGTGGTGGTGCGCTCATCTAACTATGAGCTGTATGCTAATTTAAGCGATAGAATGATGAACGTTATTGCCCGCTTTTGTGATACCCAGCATATTTACAGTATTGACGAATCGTTTTTGCACTTTAAAGGCTATCAGCCATTAATTACCGATTGGCACCAATATGGGCAGCTAATTAGGCGTACAGTATGGCGTGAAACCAAACTCCCTGTTGGGGTTGGCTTTGGGCCAACACCGACCTTAGCCAAAGCCGCGAATCATGCTGCTAAAAAACTAGCTGGCTTTAATGGGGTTGCCGTGATTGATGATGAAGCAAGCCGACAAGCTATTTTACAGCAAATGCACTGCCAGGATGTATGGGGAGTGGGCAAACGTATAGCTAAAAAGCTGGCGCTAATGAATATTAATACCGCATGGCAGCTGGCTGAGCAAAGTCCAAAAACAATTCGTCGCCAATTTAGCGTAGTGCTTGAGCGTACAATTAACGAACTCAATGGCATCACCTGTTTAAACTGGGATGATGTGCGCCAAGACAAACAAGCTATTTTTTCAACGCGTAGTTTTGGCCAGCGCCTTAGCGATCCTGATGCAGTGAGAACCGCATTAATAAATCATGCCAGTGTAGTTGCACAAAAATTAAGAGCGCAACAGTCGCTAACTCATCGTATTTATATTTTTGCTGCCAGCTCGTCACATGAGCAAGCCTTTTATAAAAAGTCAGCTATGCATCAATTTGATCCGCCCACTAACGATACCCGTGTCATAGCAAGTGCAGTATCAAAGAGTTTTGAGCAGATATATCAGCCGGGTATTCGTTTTTATAAATGCGGAGTGGGTGCATTAGAGCTTAGCCCACAGCAGTTTCAACAACATACTTTATTTGAGAAACAAACCGATAACCCGCAGTTAATGGGCTGCTTAGATGCGATAAATCATCGCTTTGGGAAAGGAATGCTTAGCGTAGCAAGCAGCCAACTAAATGAACGCTGGCATATGAATAGAGCTTTTTTATCGCCGCAATACACAACCCGTTGGCGCGATATTCCTAAAATACAGTGTTAGTCAGCAACTTTAATAAATTCGCATTCTACACTTGGGTTATCTAAGGTGTATTTAAGGGTGTTATCGGTTAAAAAAGTAATGGTTTGTTTAATGGTTCTTTCGTGAATTGGATTATCACATCGGCTCATACGTAAACCATTTTCGAGGCCATTAGTTTTGTATTTAAGTGAGCTGGTAATAAAACAATAATTAGGCTTTTGAATAGTACGAGTGCCATTGTGTAATGAGTTAAACAAAATCTCTTTACCTAAGCTAAAACCTTGCTCAGGATCTTCAGGGTTATTAAATTGCAATCGACTATTAGTGCACAAACCCGAGTTACTTGAGGTAACTTCGTAATTACCTAGCTTAGTTTTTAATAGTGGAATAAAGCGAGTTTTATTACTTGGGCCTGCCACTGAGTAGCAGCTAAAAAGGCTTATGGTAAGTAAAACCAGTGTGAAACATTTCATTATAAGCTCTATCCTCGTGTATCAACCATGATCAAGCACTGTGACGATGCTTAGCTATTTCTAACTATAACAGAGATTTACTATAAAAGATGCGAAGTCGTATTACTATGAGCAGCTGCGCAAAAACTAACTTAAAATACGTAGCTAACAACAAATAAGATTAAACTAGGGCCTGTTTACCTTTGCGGATTAAAATTTGTTCAAACTAGAGGCTGCTTAATCGCGGCGCGAGATTTGTAACCTAGTGGGCTCGATAACTGCTCCTGCGTTATTCTACTGGCTTACATACATGTAAGAATAAGTAAAAAACCGAGCAAAGCTTCCGCGTCCTGCTCACGCCCCTTACCTACATCCATGTAGGCAACAAAGAGTAAGTCGCCCCTAGGCAGAACTCTTCGGGCAGCGTCTGTTTGGCATTGATGATGCGTTATCGCCTATTTATGGGGAATAACCACACCACATAGGCTCTGCCTTGCCTAAATACCAAACAGACTGCTGCAAATTCAACCTTGAAAGGTCAACAGACCCTAGACGTAAGCTTTATTACATAAAGGGGGAAGAAAATGCATTACTTGTGATTAACCTGAACTCTGGTTAAGAGATTTACTAACATGTTGAATCAAAAAATATTTTTACCTACTTTTCTCTAGCTAGAAATTTTTAGTGAAAACAAGGCGAAATTACGCGTCAATAGCTAGCCTATTGCAAGTAAACTCAACGCAGTTAGCGCTGAAAATAGCTGCTTGAGATGAATTTATTATCCGCAGTTCAGGTTAATTAAGTAATGCATTAATAACACGCTGAGTTATTGCCAATACTTAGCAAATAATTGCGGGTAATTTTGTTTTAAAAACTTAGGTTTGTCTTTAAAGCGCTTACCTTTAGGTTGGTCAAGCCCTGATGAGATAAAGGGTAACTCATCGTCGTTACGCTCTTCATATAACAAACCTGCAATTAGGTCATACTCATCTAAATACGGATAAGGTTGCTCGTTTAAAAAATAAAGCGGCGTGCACTGAGCCAGGCTATCTGGGTTTTCTAGTGCAGCTTTAAATACGGCTTCACCACGAGAAATTAACCAACAACGAAATTCTGAAAAACCATATTCATCATTACAGCCCGCCATAACAAACGCGGCACCAAATAAATCCCAGGTATAACTTTGACGCATACAAATACTAAACTGCTTATCAAATTCAATTAATTGCTCATCTGATAAGTCACTCAGTGCCGACTTAAGTGATTGGCACACTGAATCGGGCTCTGCGGTTTTATCTTCCACAGTAACCAGTCGCCAAAAATCAGTTAAGGTTAACTCACTCATGCAATGATCTCTTTTACCCGACCCACTTGGCCGTCTTCTAATTGTACTTTTATTCCGTGCGGGTGATTAGGTGACTTGGTCAATAAACGCGACACAATACCGTTGGTTAAAGTACCACTGCGTTGATCTTGTTTAAGCACAATATTAACCTCTGTGCCTGGCGTTATTTGCGAGCGTGTTGGAACGGCCATATTTAATCTCTATTACAATTTTTTGCGATTATAGCCTGCTTAATAGAATCTCTCCATATTAAAGCTTTTACTAAGACCATAAATGCCAAATACAGCTTAAAATGAGGGATAATTAAACAAAAACACAATACCTATTTTTACTGCTTAAGAAATGAAATAGCATTGTTTTTTATATGAATATTTAAACTAGCTAATGCATTACAAATAAGCTGTTCGATATAATCTAGTCGGTTATTTTTTTTAGCCTGCTCTAGTGCAATATCATCAATAAAATAACAACTTACGGTGAACTTAGAGGGTAAATTGTTTAAGTCTGCTGAATGGGTAAGATAGCTAAAGCCCTCAACATCATCTTTTACTTGCTCACAAGCCAGTGTTAATTGTTGACGAATACTTTTGTCTAGCTGCTTTTGGGTTTTGGTCATGGTTTATTACTGCTCGGCGATTTGTTGTTTTTTAAATTCTTTGTAGCTGTCTTGTTGTTGTTTAACACATTCATGGTATTCCTTGTCAGCCATATGGCTGCATTCATCTAATCGGGCTGATTGAATTTCATGATAGCGGCTATCGCTGCTACACCCTGTTAACACTGCGATTACCGATAACGAAAGTAGATACTTTAAGTTATTATTTAGCATTCAAAACTCCTTATTATTTTAACCGGAAAACTACTGATTTTCGTTATTTTTGCTGTATATTGCACTGGTTTTGTATTTATAACCGTTAAGGGCACGTTATGATGTTGTCGCAGTTACAAGAGCTGTTCCAGCGTATCGATAAAAGTAAATTATTTCAATCATTTGTTATTGCAGTTATTGTGGTTTCTGCACTGACCGTGGGCGCACATACCTATTCGTTGCACCCTACCGCTGAGCTATTTCTACATTGGATGGATATAGGCATTACGGTGTTTTTCTTAATCGAATTGGTTATTCGTTATATTGCCAGTAAAGGTATCAAAGACTTTTTCTCCAAAGGTTGGAACATATTTGACTTCATTATAGTGATCGGTAGTTTATATCCTGCGGCAGGTTCGACTATTTTTATTGCTCGACTGCTGCGCATTTTCCGCGTACTACGTTTAGTGTCTATGATCCCAGAGCTGCGCTTATTGGTAAACTCACTAATAAAAGCCATCCCGCAAATGGGCTATATCGCGCTGCTAATGTTTGTGATTTTTTATATTTATGCTGCCACAGGTAGCATGTTGTTTGCTGAGATAAACCCAGTACTGTGGGGCGATGTCTCTATTTCTATGCTTACCTTGTTTAGAATCGCCACCTTCGAAGATTGGACCGACGTGATGTACGAAACCATGGCGGTGTACAAATTAAGTTGGATTTTTTACTTAACCTTTATCTTTTTAACGGCATTTGTATTTTTAAATATGATGGTGGGGGCTATTTTAGAAGTAATGAGTGAGGAGCATCGCAATGCTCGAGAAGAGCAAGCGGATACAGACTCACTACCCGCAACTCAAGGCCAAGTAAACGAATTGAAGGCGCAACTGGCAGAGTTAAAACAATTACTTAAAAATAAGTAGCAGATTGAATAGGGCAAGTATGTACTTGCCCTATTATTTATACTTTAAACTTGCCAACTAAGTCCGTTAACATTAAAGAAAGACGGCTCATTTCATTACCGTTCTCGCTGGTGCTAACAGCAATATCGCTAACCTCATCAGCCGAATTTTTAATTTCCGTTACGTTTCGGTTTATGTCTTCAGCTACGTGTTGCTGCTCTTCTGCAGCAGTCGCTATCTGGGTGTTTAAATCACTAATATTAACAATAGACGCCGTGATCTCGCTAAACTGTTGTTGCGCCGAGTGCGCAAGTTCTACAGTTTTATTCGTGGTTTCTATGCTGCGTTCCATGTCTTTAGACACTTTAGACGACATAGTGCGTAATTTATCAAGCTGCGATGCTACTTCTTCGGTCGACTCGGCAGTACGTTGCGATAACGCACGAACTTCATCAGCAACCACGGCAAAACCACGCCCATGCTCACCAGCTCGCGCAGCTTC
Source organism: Pseudoalteromonas sp. 3J6 (assembly GCF_903995135.1). Taxonomy (GTDB): domain Bacteria; phylum Pseudomonadota; class Gammaproteobacteria; order Enterobacterales; family Alteromonadaceae; genus Pseudoalteromonas. The sequence goes on from NZ_LR877185.1 coordinate 1,566,375, forward strand.
TATGGCTGCGTTTAAAGCCAATAAGTTAGTTTGCTCTGAAATGCCGCGAATAACGCTTAAAATCGACATAATGTTTTCGCTTTCACTATCGAGCTTAGTAATGTCTGCTGAAGCATTATTTATTACATCGCACAGCTGAACCACACTTTCTACGGTTTGTGTAATAACCGATTGCCCCAAGTCCGATGCTTGCTGTGTTTGAACCGCTAAATCCGCCGCATTCGCACAACTGCTAGACACTTCATTAGCAGTAGCAGCCATTTCATTAATAGCCGTTGCCGCCATTTCTAAAGCTTGTTGTTGTTGACTGGTAGAGCTTGTTAATTGCGCAGCTTGAGATGAGGTTTGCGATGAGGTTTTGCTAACATTTTGTGCGCATTCATTAATTTGCGTCACCAGCTCACTGATCAGATTTAAAAATAAGTTAAAACTAGTGGCTAGTTTAGCGGTTTCATCCTTAGTTTTAATTGCTAAGCGCTGGGTTAAATCACCGCCACCCTGCGATATTTCAGTTAAACCATCACTTACCTCAACAATTGGAGCGGAAATAAGCTTAGAAATATAACTCGCTATCGCAATAAACACACCAATTAACACAGCACTAATAATTAAAATGGTATAAGCCATTGCATTGGCCGCGCTCATTACCTCGGACTTTTCTACCACCCCAATAAACTTCCACCCTAAAATGGGAGACGTGTAAATATTGGCCATATACTGTTTTCCATCAATATCGACATCAAACAGGCCTTTGTTGTTTTTAGCTAAATCGGCGTATTTTCCACCCTCAAGATCAGCTAGATTTTTAAATCGGTAATCTGGGTGTTTCACATCCACCAGCACACTGCCGCTGTCTTCAATCAACATTAAGTAGCCTGTTTCGCCTAATTTAATATCGGCAATAATGTCAGTGAGTCCTCCTAATGAAACATCCATCCCTTGTGCACCAATTAACTCGCCGTTATCAATAATGGCTTTGACCGTAGATACAATCACTAAATCATCAGCGGCCCAGTAATAAGCATTAGTACGGGTTGTTTTACCGTTGGCTTGTTTAGCCGTTTTATACCACGGGCGCTGGCGAGGATCATAATTAGCGTTTACGTTTCCCATAGGCCATTGAATATAACCACCTTGTTCATTCCCCATGTAAATATAAGCAAGCCCAGGGTGGGTCTCACCAAAATGATTAAATAAACTATAAGCAGCTTGCTCCGTCGGACTTTGGTTAGGGTGATCAAGCATTACCGTAGTGCCAACATTCATATGGGTTTTTATGTTTTCACGGGCATTTTTAATCGTTTCATGGGAGGCTAAGTAATCTACATTTTTAGCAATTTCAGCAAAAAACATAGTAATTGCATTATCAACTTGGCGGGCTTCACGTTCACTTAACTGAGAAAAATTATCAAGTGCTTGCTCTCTAGTTTGTGAAATAACTAAAGCAGCTATAATTAATAACGGCAAGGCAATTGCAGATGCAAAAGAGAGCTTTAATTTTTTTGATATATTCATGCAATTAACCTCTAAAAACACTCTTAAGAATATAGTGTGGCTAAAGGGGTTGAGCAAGAAATAATATGAGAATATTTCGAAGAGGCAATAAAAAAGGTTAGCAATTAGCTAACCCTTTTACTTGGCGAACTAGAAAGTTATTCACCGTCTACAATAATTCGTAGCATCCGGCGAAGTGGCTCCGCTGCACCCCATAACAGCTGATCGCCTACGGTAAAGGCGCTGATGTATTTTGGCCCCATGGCAAGTTTACGAATACGGCCAACAGGAATACTCAGCGTACCGGTTACTTTAACTGGGGTTAAGTCGGTACTGGTAATATCGCGCTGATTAGGAATTACTTTAACCCACTCATTGTGCGATGCTAAAATTTCTTCTATTTTTTCTACACTAATGTCTTCACGTAATTTAATTGTCATCGCTTGGCTATGACAACGCATAGCACCAATGCGTACACATAAACCATCAATAGGTACTGGCTGCTTAGAAGAGCCTAAAATTTTGTTCGCTTCAACCTGTGCTTTCCACTCTTCTTTAGACTGGCCACTTGACATAGGCACATCAATCCATGGGATTAAGCTACCCGCCAGTGGTACACCAAACTGGTCTTGTGGCAAATCACTCGATGCCATTTTTTCGCTGACTATTTTATCAATTTCTAAAATAGCTGAACTTGGATTATCTAATTGCTTTGCAACACTTGTATGAATAGCACCCATTTGGGCAATAAGCTCTTTCATATTGCGCGCACCGGCGCCCGACGCTGCTTGGTAAGTAATTGGGCTTACCCATTCAATTAGGTCGTGCTCAAATAAACCGCCCAGTGCTAGTAGCATAAGTGAAACCGTGCAGTTACCACCTACAAAAGTTTTAACGCCTTGCTCAAGCCCTTGCTCAATGACATCTTTGTTAACAGGGTCAAGTACGATAATACTGTCGTCGCTCATACGCAGCGCAGAGGCCGCATCTATCCAATAGCCATCCCAACCCGATTCACGTAATTTTGGGTACACCGCATTGGTATAATCGCCTCCCTGACAGGTAACAATAATGTCCATTTTTGCAAGTTCAGAAATATCACTAGCATCTAAAAGCGGTTTAGCAGGACCAGCTAACTCAGGACCAAGTTGACCTGCCTGTGAGGTGGTGAAAAAGGTGGTGTCGATATGTGCAAAATCATGTTGTTGTTCCATTCGCTCTAGTAATACTGAGCCTACCATGCCGCGCCATCCGACTAATCCTACTTTTTTCATTATTTGTTCCACTGTTTGATTCATAAAAGGAGCCTATACATTAAAAATTAAAAATTCATTGCGTGAGATTTAATTTTTACAGCCCTAAACTAACACCACCAGCACGCTAAAACTAGTGAATAAAGTCGAACTCAAATTTTTTTCATAATGTAAAAAATGCAAAAGCATACAACGATTATTTTAAACTTTAATAAAAGCTTAACCTTGTTGAAACCTGTATTTACCAAGCTTAGAAGGCACATTGAAAAAAGAGGTTTTGTGTAATTCTACATTCAACTAAAGGAAAAGATAATGAAGACACTTACTTTCGCTCTACTCGCTTTAAGCTCAGCATCACTTAATGTATTTGCAGATACAACGCTTTCAGCAAACACAATGGCATTTAAAGAAAATGAAAAAGTATATTTTGAACGCGCAGAAATAAATGTGGAAGAGCGACAAGGCGTACTAGTCAATACTGCAACAACTTATTACAGCCCAAAGGTATGGATAAATGGACGCTTAGAGCAGTTTTTTGTAGGCTCTACAAATGGAAATCAATTTTGTGAAGAACGTGGTCATAACCAAGAAATTTCAGGAAGTACAATCACTTGTGGGGAAGATGAAAGCGCTTATGGTAACTTTGATTGGTATAACCAATTATGGACAATGAAAAGCACCGGTAGTAAAAACCAATGCTACCAACTTTATGCAACTATAAAGTGTCAGTAAAATATTCAATTGTAACCCTATGCTAATTATAGGGCTACAAACAATTTAGAACATTAGATGCGATGAACTGATCCTATATAGTCAGTAATGCTATCATTACAACTGCGCGCATCATCACCATTAAACTCCTCGAGTATATAAATTTTTACAGGCGTTTCTAAACCTTTTGCTTCAGCAAGCTTTTCTAAGATCTGGCCAAATTGATTATCTTGATAAGCTAAGGTTAACTTGTCATTAGCCAAGTGAGTAATACTATTAGTTGTTTTTACAATTACCTGAGAATGATTTAGTTGGATATCATCGACAATAACAGAACATGATCTTGCAGCTAGAGCATCATTCGCAAAACCAAAAGAACCAAATATAACAACTGAGCTAATAACATTTCTTATTAAATTCATGGATATTGTTCCTTTTAAAATAAAATTATAAAACTTAATTACAGCCTGTTAAATGTAAACAACAATCATGCTTTATTTGTTAAAGAATCATTAAAGATAAATGATTTAGAGGGAGTATGTGTATGAAGTGAATGATGCTTAAGATAAAAGAGAATTAAAAAAACTATTTATATAAAAAATATTAAACTACAACTACGTTTAAAACTGAGATACTAAAAAGCCCTACATATAGCAGGGCTAAGGGTTGTAACGGCTTATTTTAGTCGTTCGAGGGCTTTAAAACTCGTAGCTAAAGCTAACGCTTATCTCTCTAGGCGTTTCTTGAGAACGAATTAACACATCATTCTGTTCTACTTCAAAGTTTTGTCCCAACATATTTTTCACTTTAAGTGTTAATGTGGTATTGAACGTTGGGTAATAACTATAAACCATGTCTAACGAGTTTAAAGGTTGTTCGTAAGCGTCATCAAAGTTGTTAACACCCGCAGCTAAAATACGGTCGCCAAATACGTTATAAATAACTGAAGCTTGGTGCATGCCATCATGCGAATCGTAATTCAATTGCAAATTGGCAACATACTTTGAGTGGCCAGTCATACGTCGCTTTAGATTTGTAAGGTCGGCGCGCTGTTCTTGTGCAATTTCAACTTCTGAATCACTGACCGTTAAATTACCAGAAGTAAAAAAAGCACCTCCTAATAAATCACTATGCAACTCAGTTAACCATTCTGCTTCTATACCGTAAACATAGGCTGTATCTGCATTGTCAAACTGCAGAGTAAAACGGCCGTCACTTTCGGTTAATAATGCTTCGATTGGGTTATCTATGTCTTTATAGAATGCGCCAACTGAGTAGTTATCACCATTGTCCATATAAAATTCGATACGTGCATCAAAGTTATCTAGGTAACTAGATTCTAAGAATGGATTACCAAGCGTTCGATAACCGGTCAACGGATCTTGGAATTGAACAGGGCTTAACTCACGCAAGTCAGGACGAACAACCGTGCTGCCATAACCAAAACGAACCTGGTACGACTGCTGACTATATGTCATAGATAATGAAGTAAAATACTCATCTTCCATCACACTTGCTTGTTTTATCGCATCTGCACTTAATTTATCTGCCAATAAAGCAGGATCGAATGCTGAGCGAGAAAAAGCAAGGGCAACTTGGCGGAAGTCCTCGTAACGCACACCACCACTTAAACGCCAATCTTGAGCAAAAGTGATATCAAAAGAGCCGTAATAAGCATCAATCATTTGCGCTGCTAGGTAATCATCGGCTGTAGGTTCTTGAAACAATAACTCTACATCCGTTGAATCGATAACAGCATCATTAGCAAAGAAACTACCAATTGACAGCGCTTCTTCTTCACTTTGTGCTAAATCTAAAGACTGTGTTTGGCTAAAACGATAGTTAAAAAAGTCTGTGCGGTAATCACGCGTTTTTTCAACAAAATAGCCGCCACCCGCGATTTCAACTTCGGCGTTCTCAAAGTAAAAAACTTTGTTAACATTAACGCCCCAGTTTTCTACATCGTCTTCTAGCTCAACAAATCGATACAAATAAGGATTGCCACCTAAACTGCCATTATAAAAAGTACGTTGATATTCGCCATCGGCGTACTCATCACGCACCGTTACTTCAAGCTCGCCAGGTATACTCGTCGTCGCTGTTGAATCTGTGTATTGCCAATCTACACCCACACCTTCAAGAAAACTCCACTCTAAATTGTGCATTCCACGAAGTTGAAGTATTTCAAGTTCACGTTCCTCAAAAGAGGTTAGGTGGCTTCGCTGTAATTGCCCAGCATCAATGCTTAATGACTTTGAAGGCTCTTGATAAAGCGCAACAGAAGCTTCATCTTCAGTATCTCGTAGCATCATATAGGTGGCAGTTAAATCATGGCCGCCAATTTTATAACCTAAATTTAGAGAGCTATTTAATTTTATATTATGCTTTGTTGATACTTCTTTCTCTGTGGCAGAGTAACAAGTAAAGTCATCTTTTGAACATTCAGATTCAGATGCGTCAACAGAAGAAAGTACTGCGCTAAACTTCTCTGCATTAGACCATTCATTTTCATAAGCAACTGATGCTAAGAAGCCAAAAGAGCCATCTAAACCAAATAAGTTATCAAATCGGTCGCCATAAACAGCTTTAATGCCTGCATCAGGGTTTAAGCTTTCTTTTTCTAAGCCAAAATCTCTTGGTAGTGCTTTTGATAAACTTTTATTTAAGTCTATTGCAGCTGCTTGACCAATATCAGCCCCCTGACGTCTTGACTCCACATCTCTTATATTTCTGTATGAGATATCAGACAAGCCATTGATATAGGTATTTAGCGCCGTTTTAACAGCTCCTGGTAAGGCGCGTGTACCATCGTCTTTACCTAACCAGTCGTCACTGCCGCCATTGTATGTGTAGCCTTCATCGTTTGTATCTTTATAGCTAGCACCAATCTCAACTTTAAATAAAGTATCACTTGGAATGCTTTTCGTTCTGATATTAACGTCACCACCACCAAAAGCCGCAGGCATATTAGGTGAATAGGCTTTTTGAACAGCTAAAGATTCAATAATACTTGATGGGAAAATATCAAGTGGAATTACATTTCTGGTCAGATCTGGGCTTGGAACAACCGCGCCATTTAAACGCACGCTTGAGTAACGCTCACCTAAACCGCGTACATAAATAAACTTATCGTTAACTAACGATAAGCCTGTAACACGGCGAAGTGCAGAAGCGGCATCGCTATCACCAGTTCTAGATATTTGCTCTGAACCCATTATATCAGCAACAAATGCCTGATTTTTACGTTCATCAATTACGGCACTAGCACTGCCTTTGAGGCGTGTACCTGTTGCAACAACTTCTTCTATCGCTTCTTCATTGATTATTTCTTGTGCCTGTTCAGCGAAAGAATTAAATGAAGAAAAAAGGGAGAGCAGAGATAACGTTATTAGATTAGTTTTAAACTGCTTTTGATGTTTCATATTTATATCCTCTAAACCTAAAATTCCCTTAAAAAAGGCGCCAGAGCGCCTTATAATTAGAGCCGGTCTAGATTAATTACTAGCGCGTTGTAAAGATGCAGCTACAAAATCAGCCCATTCACTTGATTCACCTTCTTTAAGTGCACCAATGTAGCCTGCGTTAGTGAAGAAAGAGTCAACTTCACTCATGTCTTTCGCTGTTGTAGTTACCGCAGTACCTTGTGAGTCTGTAATAGTTGCTGCAGTTGAAACACCATCCGAACCAAGCACATTTGAAAAATCAGCAAAACCAATCAGCTGGTTATTTTCGCCACCAGTAAACCAGGTATTGATATCAAAGCTTGCTAACGCACCGGTTAAAGGAGTATTTACGTCTTCAAAATTCTTACCACACGCAAATATAGAACTCATAAATGCGATATCACCGTTGTTTGCATTGGCATGCACACCAGCATCTCCTGATTTATCTTTTTCATTATATAAATCAAAACAGCCAGCACCATCTACAGATGATGAGTTTACAAACAACATGTTAGCTAATTGCGCTTTACCCCATTCTTTCATTTCCATACCGGCACCAGTACGACGCCCTTCAGCACCTTGATCACCAGTAGTAACAACGGTTGCATTAGCAATAGTTGGGTTAGATACAGTCGTTACTAAATCTTGTGCGTCTGCAGATAGTGGATCAACTTTTGCGCCATCTGTTTCAAATCCATGATTTCCATATTCATTTGAACGTACAAGAATGTACTGTCCGTAACCTTTCCAACCCTCATCCCAGTCAATACCGTCATCACCAGTATCAGTAACAACAATATGTTTAAGATTAACGCTACCACCAAAGAGCTCTATACCATCATCAAAACCATTATGTACATGAACATAATCAATTGTTGTGCCTGAGCCAACAGCATTTAGTGTTAAACCATTTAGCTCATCACCTTCAACGCCAAATCCTGCATACTTAATAACAATATGCTTTAATATACCGCTACTATCTTGCGGGTCATTACCACCGTAATAAGATACAATACCTTCAGCTGAGTGATTACACATGTCTTGTGCCGCAGCTGTCGCTGTACAACGAATAGAATGACCACGTCCATTTACCTGAACGCCACCCCAATCCCCAATTTGAGCGGTTGTTGAATCATCACCATCAACTTCTTTAATGCTTGTGAAAATAATTGGCTTATCTACTTCACCAATTGCTTCAATATTTGCACCACGTGCAATACGAATAAAACTCTCTGGCTTGGTAAACGCAATGGTAGCGCCTGCTTCAATAGACAATGTTGGGCCATTAACATCAATAATAGCGCCTGTAGATGTGTCTACATCGTCACCTATAAATAAAGCACCTTCAAATACATGGGCACCGCCATCGTCTAGCGCAGGGATAACAAAAGAGCTAGTAATTTCTTTTGCATTACTTGCAAATGCTTGGCTGTATAAGCAGTTTACGCCTTCTGCTTCACCTGTAAATGTAGCTCCATCTAATGTGTATGTGGCGCAACTTACAGTATCGCCACCATTATCACCACCTGGGTTAGTCACTGAATTGTCTACACTGTTATCAACTGTCGTAGGTGTAACGTTAATATCTCCACCGCCACAACCAGCAAGTGTTATTGCTGTAGCCACTAAGCTGATTTTGAATAAGCCAGATAATTTCATTGTTCACTCCGTAAAAGTATTTAATTATTGTGTTAGCGCATTAAGTAATAACTTAAGTCACTTTAAGGCACGATACTCATGCACTAAGGTCACTTGAGTTATCGAATACGAAGTACAATACGGGAGTGTTATGACAATGAAGTTACACTTTAATAAACATAAAATGACAATGCTAATTAAATAAAAATCAATAACTTGCTTTAAAAGTACATGCAAAAAAACCACACAAACTAAATGTTAGTGTGGTTTGAGTAGTGCAATTATGAAATGGTTTTTAGTGCGTCAATTAAGAACTAATAATCGCACTATAAAAATTAAAGTAGTGCTGTTTTTAATGTTTGCGCATGCACTTTTTCGCGTTTTACATATTTGATCCATTGCTGGGCTAAACGTTGTGACTTTTTGTGCTTTTCGGCTTGTTCAAACGCCAGGATAGAAGCATCAAAATTTTGTAAATTGTATTGCGCCATTCCTAAAGCAACAAACGCATTTGATTCAAAATCAAGGCCGCCTTTATCCAGCGCCATTCGCGCTGCATCAGCAGCTTCGTCATACTGCTCTGTGTTTACATACACTTCAGCTAAGCGCTGGTCGTATTTACCATGCTCCGAACGCTCTGCAGCTTTGGTAAAGTAACTAATCGACTTAGCATCTTCTTTAGCTTGTACCATGGCCTCGGCTACAAAGGCATAATTTTTAGCCGTAGGTTCAGCAATGCCCTGCTCTATTGCTTTACTCATTACACTGGCGGCTTTGTAGGCAAGCTGATTATATAAATATACCTGCGCAAGCTGTCTTAGGTCAGATTTAGAGGTTAAAAATCCTTGCTGGTAAGCTGCTTCTAAAATACTAAGCTGCTGTTTTTCTTGCCCAGTTTCACCATACATACCGGCTAATTGCACCCAGTACTCAGGTTTATTGTAAAGCTTTACCATACGCTCAAGCACGCTCACTACTTTATCGGTTTGGTTAAGTGAGTAATACATAGCACGTTGCAGTACCAGCCAGTTTTCTTTTGGTACTTTGCCTTCGCTATCACTTAAGTTAATGGCTTGGGTAATGTAACTTAGGCCTTGCTCATAATCTTTTAATTGATAGTAGGTTTGCGCTCTTAATAAATAATACGCATCAGTTTTAGGCTTTGTATTAATGGCATCCCATTTATCTAAAAATGCGATCACCTTTTCATAGTCGCTGTTAGCCATTGCAAGCTGCGCTAAACTGAATGTTGTGCTCAAACGCAATGTTTCTGGAATGCCATCTTCTGCAATCACTTTTTCAAATGAGGCAATCGCTTTAACTAGGTCGTTTTCATTGTAATAAATAAACCCATAAAAGTTATGCATCATCGCAATTTCATAAGAGTTCATACTTGATGAGCGCGTTTGTATACTGTCAAGCGCGTCCAAACCCGCTTTACTGTCGCCATCATCCGCAAGTTTTTGGGCGCGAGCTAATTGGCTGTATACCTTTTCACGCAGTGCGGGCACTCGTGTTGTTTTTTGTTGTTCAGCGGCCTGTACTGTCGCCAAATTTACACCCGGAAGTACATTCAATGCACTTGGTGTAACAACGCTGGCACTGATTGCAACAGTGCACAACATGCTAAGCTTTAATAGCTTGGTTATTAGTTTTAATTTCATAATTGCCTCACGTTCACTCTTTACTTACTTAACAGAATTAACCATTAATTTGGAAAGAAATTTTATTTTGCACACCGGCTACTTCAACGGCTTCGCCATTAACAACGCGCGGTTTATATTTAAACTTAAGGGCCGCATCCATCGCTGCTCTGTCAAACAGTGACTCTGGCTCGGCTTTAATAACTTGTGGCTCTTTCACTGTGCCTTGCTTGGTCACTGTAAACTCAACAATGACATACCCTTCAATACCACGCGATAACGCACGCCTTGGGTATACCGGTGCCACTTTTACTATGGGTAAATACTCACCATCACTGGTTTCTAACGCTAATCCACCCGCTAGATTTACATCAGCATCGACATTGGCAGCAAAATCAAAGTTGTTGCTAGCAGCGTTGTTATCGCTACTTTGCATTTGTGGCGATTCCATTGGCGGAGGTGGTTCTTTAGGTGTTGGTGGCTTTTGTGGTTTGCGCTCCTTTTTTTGTACCGTTTCTTCTTTTTTCAAACGGACAAAATCCAACACATTCCCTTTTGCAGGCTCCGTCATGGCGCCTTCTCCGCCGGTGATCAATGCCTGCATACCTAAAAACAGCATAAAGGTCACCACACCCGCTATAATTAACGCAAGTACATAACGCATCACTCGTTACCCTTCTTGAGCCGCTATTGAAACATCAAATACACCCGCTGCACGCGAGGCATCCATCACTTTTATCAAGGTTTCTGTAGTGGCTTTTTTATCGGCCTGAATAACCACACTGCCTTGTGGATTTTCAGCTTTTAAACGTTCAATGTTGGCTTGTACAGCACGTACATCTATTTGACGTTTATTGATCCAAATTTCGCCTTGATCTGAAATAGCTACTAATATGTTAGCCCGCTCTTTTTTAACAGCCGTTGCTGCTTCTGGGCGGTTTACATCAATACCGGCTTCTTTTACAAACGAGGCTGTAACAATAAAGAAAATAAGCATAATGAATACAACATCCAGCATAGGAGTCATGTTTATTTCTTCTGCTTCATCTTCTTGGAATAAATTACCTAATGGGGCTCTCATTTTACTTCTCCTAGAACAAGCGGTGATTATGTACACCGCTTTTCAATAATTATTTAGTGGTCTAACACCATTGTGTCTTGCAACAATTCAACTTCACGCTTTGCTTTACGCTGTAAATAGGTTGAGGCAAACACCCCAGATAACGCACCGACCATTCCTGCCATTGTCGGTATGGTTGCTTTTGACACCCCCGATGCCATAGAGCGTGCGCTGCCTGTACCTGTAATGGCCATTACATCAAAAACTTCTATCATCCCTGTAACTGTGCCAAGCAATCCTAATAGTGGACACAGCGCTACCATCACATTAATCAGTGGTAAGTTTGCGTTTAATCGCATACTTGCGCGTGACACCATGGCCTGGCGTATTTGCTCTGCGTTCCAGCTGTTGCGTTCACTGCGCGTTTTCCACGTATTTTTAACGTCTTTTTTGTAGTGTCGATAGCCATTAAAAAAGTACATAAATCGCTCGAGTATCAATAACCACATCGCGAAAATTAACACGGCAATGACCAAGAGCACTTGGCCACCCGTGTCGAGAAAATCACGGATAGCATTGATTGAATCAATCAATAGCACCATGGTTTAAGCTCCTTTCTCGCTTCGCTCGGCAATAATACCTGCACTTTGTTCTTGTAAAATAAGCAGTAAGCCTTTTGAGCGAGTATTCAATAAGGTGTATAAAAACACCGTAGGGATAGCAACAACAAGGCCTAATACTGTAGTAACCAGGGCTTGCGAAATACCGCCTGCCATTAGTTTAGGGTCACCAGTGCCGAATAAAGTAATTGCTTGGAAGGTATTAATCATCCCAGTTACCGTACCGAGTAAGCCCAGCAATGGCGCTACCACAGAGATAATTTTAATAAGCGTTAAATTACGGGTGATTTTTGGCATTTCGCGTAAAATGGCTTCGCTTAACTTAAGTTCAAGCGTGTCGTACGCCACATTAGGATACTGGTCTTTCACTTTCATGACGCGCCCTAGCGGGTTATCATCACGGGCTGTATCGTCTTTTAATTGACGACGGATTTTTCCACCCATCAGCAAGAGCGATACAAAACGCTCTAACGCAATTAATAACGCTAATAAGCCAACGCCTAAAATAACGTAACCAACTGCGCCACCTTGATGAACTTGCTCGCTGGTATCAGGGGCTTGTACTAACAAACCTAAAATTGAACCACCAGTTGGGTCAAGCGCAAACGGCACCACACCGGTGTTTGCTTGCTGCAAATCAGCCGCAGTCGCAGTAAAGCGGCTGCTTGGTTGGCGAGTAAGTTGGCTAATAGTATTGGTAGAAGGTGTATACTCTAGGTACTGACCGTCACTAATAAGGTTAAATGCACCCACACGTACCACTTCTTTTTGTACTTTATTGCCACCGTCAACAATTACATCAGTACTGAAGCGGCTTACTTTTCCTTGTTCGGTCATTTCGCGTTGTAGCTCAAACCAAACCTTTTCGATATCTTCAATAGACGCAAGCTTTGAGGTAGAACCCATTTTTTGCGCCAATTCGTCCATAAAAGTACTACGCCCAGGTAACTGGGCCGATACCACCGAGGTTGCAAACTTATTGCTAGAATCTCCAGCAACTTGTTGTAGCACACCAAATAGCTCTTTTAATGACCCCATACGCTTTGATAAAGTATCGGTCAGGTTTGCCAATTTAATTTCGTTTTCTTCAAACTGCGTTTCTAAACGCTCTGACTCGCTAAGCATTTGGTTTCGTTTAGCTTGGGTGTTTTTAAGCATTTGCACTTGTTCATTTTGACGTGCTGCAAATTCTTGTTCGCGTTGTTTATTTTGTTCTGATTGCGCTGATTTACCCTGCTCTAACGTTTTTAATAAGGCATCTAAGTTCATTGGTTCAGCGGCACACATCGCACCTGAAAAACCTAAGCTGGCTGCAAACACGGCCATTTTTGTCATTTTTGTTAATAATTTCATGGTAAACCTCTTATTCTGCAGCATGAATTGGCAGTGTTAACATATCGGGGGCTAGTTGTTTGCGCGCAATGCGAAGCCCTTTATTAATTTGGCTAATGGTTGAATCAGGCAGTGCAACAAACGACTGTGACTGTTGATCCCAACTACCTGCTTGTTTACCATCGCGGGTAAGGTAAATGAGTTCTAAACGGCCAATGCGTAAAAAATCAACTTCACGTTCTTTATTGTCCACGTCAAGCAATGCGGTATACGCTTCAATAGTGCGTCCGTAATCAACTTCAACTTGATAAGCTTCTAAGACACGACGGAATTTTTCACTTGATGAAATATCAGCACGCTCCATCATTGCATTTAACGATTCAAGACGCTGCTTACGTTCTTGTTTTAAAAACGGCACATCTAAGGCAATAAACTGTTCAAGCCCGGTGATCATGCGAAGCATTAAAGGGGTTATTTGGCGCTCAATAATCGATACCTGATCCATTGATAAATTAAGCGATTCCATCTCTTCTATTTGGTTATTTAACTGTTTTGTCAGCTGTGCGTTATAAACGGCTAAACCATCTATTTCTTTATTTAGGGTTTTAAATTGCTGTAAACGCCCTTGCATTGAATCTGCAATCTTGTCTATTTTTGTTTGTGATTGCGCAGCTAAATTATTAATGTCGCTACTTTTATCAATTACCGTGTTTAAATCATTGGCGTGGACTGCTGCACTTGCGGCTACAATACCAGCTAAAATTAATGGTTTAACGCCTTTCATCGTATACACCTTTGCTCGTTAATTAGCGGATTTGCTAGTGTTTATTAGTCGCTTTAGCCTGTTTATGAAAAAACATTTTAAAGCGAGATAGTTTCAATGAGCGAAAGTGTATAGATTAAAAATGACAAGCGTGTTGCGTAAAAAAGTCGCTTTTATGACAACGGTAATAAATTAGCCTTATTGGCTGAATTTAAAGTGCAGGGTAATGTTTGAAGCGTAAATTTTATAAGTAAGACTGTATTTCACTAAGGGTATGCTGCCAATCTATGTAGTTAATAGCAATAGGGTAAGCACGGTTGTTATGTATTAATACTAACGAAGGGAAACCTTGAATAGGTAAACTGCGAACAAAGTTAAGCTCATCATCAAAGCGACGCTTAAGTTCCTTAGAGTGTAACTGCTGAGTAAATAAACAGGGATCTAAACCAATTTTTTCGCATAGTTTAATAAGCACGTCTTCATCCGATGGATTCTGCGCCTTTAAATAATACGCTTGTTGAATGGCGTTAATCATCTGTGGCTCTTTGTTAAAGCTACGAGCAATTAATGCCGCCCTACAAGAAGGATAAGTAGAGCGGCGTGGTTGGCATTCTCGCCAAAAATTAAAATTAAACTTAGTACCTAATTGGTTGCTAATGTTTTGCCAAATACCTTGTAGTTGCAACTGCATATCAGTGCCCATTAGCTGGTCGCTATCTGCCGCCAACCCTCCGACTCTATATTCTATAGGCAGAATATTTACTAAAGCAGCTTCAAGCTTTTGCCAAGTAGGTTTATAACCCCAGCACCAGCTACACATAGGATCATGCACATAAATAAGCTTATTGACTGACATGCTCGCCCTGCGCAAATATGACTTTATTACGCCCTTGTGATTTTGCCTGATATAAATATTCATCGGCTTGTTTTAATGCACTGTTGAAGTCGTCAACATGATTAGCTTGTGCAATGCCAATACTGCAGGTTAACGATACTCGTTGTTGTTTATCAGTTAACATTACATGATGTTGCACGCATTCTCTAAAGCGATTAGCTAAAATACTGGCTTCAATGGTCGTTAGCTGCGGTAAAATTACTACAAACTCTTCACCACCATAACGGGCTTTAAGGGCGGTTGCAGGAAACTGCGACTCTAATAATTTAGTGAACTCTATTAATACGGTATCACCAAAATCATGACCATAGGTGTCGTTTAATTGTTTAAAGTTGTCTAAATCTAGGAGCAATATAGACAGCGGTAAATAATGTGCAGGTCGCGAAGCGGCGAGCTTTAAAAAATGAGAGGTAATAAAGCGACGGTTGGGTGCACCTGTGAGCTGATCTGTATAGGCGTATTGTTTTTGCTCTAAGGTAATATCAGCAATGGCAAGGTGGCTTCGATGACGAAAATACTCACCGATAAAAGAAAAGACCAACACGAGTGAAAATGCAGCAACAAAACGGGTTTTTTCTACCTCACCATAAATAACCTGCCCCATATCGGGGCCATACAACATAACAATACAGCACAATAACATGGCACTGCTTAACCACGCGCCAAACTTAACACCCAATATGGCGAAAACAGCAACAGGATAAAACATTAGCCAATATAACGCAGTGTTATCTTTACCGCCTGTGTACACCAATGCTAAACACATCAAAAATACAATCATCAGAGTAATTAACGCAATAGCATTGAGCTTTTTGGTTTTTATAAAATAAGCGATGCACCCTACAATCGTTAAGTTAACTAAAATTAATGCGGCAGTTAATATAGGTGCATAAACGCAATAATTTGCAATCACCAAATAAGTAATTAACACCAAGGCAATCGCTATCATGGTAAATAAAGAAAACGCTTGGCGTTGTCTATCAAAGCTATAAACACTGTCAATATTAACTAGACTAAGCCAGTTTGGTTTATTTATTTTTGTTTTATTGATCATACTTTGAATTTTTTAACCATCCGTTCTAAGTCGCTAAATTGATGCTTAAGCTTGGTACATTCCTCTAAAGTAAGGTTAAGGTTAGATTGACCTTGAGTAGATAAGTCGCTAATAACATGAATATCTGAGTGTAATGATTTAACAACTTGGTTTTGTTCATCTGTGGCATTAGCCACACTATGATTAGCATCCGTTATTTGCCTTATCGCACTAATTATTTGCTTCATTACGTCGCCGACGGCATCCGCTTGCTGAACACTTTTTTCACTTTCTTCTAAACTGGTTTTCATCAGTTCAACGGCAGAGCTTGAGCCTTTTTGCAGTTCAATAACCGTATTTTCAATTTCTTGCGTTGATTGTTGAGTGCGTTGTGCTAATTGTCTTACTTCATCGGCAACAACAGCAAACCCTCTTCCCGCTTCCCCCGCACGTGCGGCTTCTATCGCTGCATTTAAAGCGAGCAAGTTAGTTTGTTCACTCACTCCTTTAATTACCGCTAATACATTACCGATATTGGCGGTATGTGAATCTAAACTATTAATTGTTTCTTGCGCTTGCTCTATATTTTGCGAAAGTTGATGAATGCTTGATACGTTGTTAGTCAGTGTTTGCTGATTTTTAGCACAATATTGATCAGCATCTTTAGCAAGCGTTGAGGCATTACTTGCACTGCTTGAAATTTCTGTGGCGGTAGCAGAAAACTGATTAATTGCCGATGCTACGCTGTTAGTACGTTCACTTTGATCGTCATACATAGTCAAGGTTGAATCTGTTTGCGTAACCAGCTTAGCAACAGCTGTTTCTAACAATTGCGCTGAAGACTTAACTTGAACAATTGAATTTTGAATTTTTTCTATAAAAATATTAAATGAATTACTTAACTGACCAAACTCATCATCGTTTTCTACACTGAGGCGACGAGTTAAATCGCCTTCACCTTGAGCTATATCTCTAATAGCATCGTTTAAGCGATACATAGGACGCATTAAGTAACGCAATAAAAGCTGTAGCGCAAATACAATGACTAAGGTGCCTACTATTAAGTAAATCAGTGCTTTTTGACCAAATGCCGACACACTTTCGAAAGCCGTGTCTTTATTGATCACTGCTCCTAAATACCAATCAACATTTTCTATGCCATGAATTTTAGTAAATGACACTAAAACAGTTTCATCAGCAACTTGGTGCTCTGTAAAAGTATCAGCCAGCTCAATGTCTTTTCCAAATAATTCAGTAAGCGCTTTTGAATTTAACTTACTATTTGGATGGCTTAGTATTTGCCCCTTATGATCTAATAAAAAGCCATAACCTAACCCTAAAAAATCAATATTGTCGATAATTTTAGCTATGGTTTGCATATCAATATCAGCACCTGCAACTCCTTTAAATTGGCCATTAATATTTATGGGCGCAACAGCTGAAATGGTCAGTTCATTGGTGGTTACATCAATATAAGGGGTGGTGAATGCAGTGTTAGTTTTGTTTTCAACCAACTTATACCAAGGGCGGCTAGTTGCATCAAAATCGTCGGGTAAAATGACGCTTTGATCATTTAAAATAAACGCGCCTGAGGATTCGCCGATGTAAGTATTTTTAAAATCCCCTGCCATCTCTGCAGTATTTAATTGCGATAATGTAAGCGCTTTAGCGTCTGTGACTCGATAGGTGTTTGCCAGCGAGATAACAATGGCTAACTTGTTATTCAGCCAGCTTGCAATGTTCTGCGAGACAGACTGGGAACTTTGTTTTAATACTAAAGATAGCTGCTCTTGAGTTTGATGACGCATTGAAAAATAGTTGTTAATAGTGAAAACACCTAACACTAAAACTAAGACCAATGACGCAGCGATGGTGATTTTGGAGGTGAATTTCAGCGAGCTAAACATAAGTACCTTAAGGATTAATCATTATTATCACTGTCTTTTTAACAAATTTTTAACTGAAAGTCTTAGCAAATATAAGCTGGGATTGATTAAATTATAAAAAATAATAATAAAGCATTATTTATTATATACAGAAAAATATCTATAAAGTGATTTTTTAATAGCGACGGTCTAGCTAGTTGCAAAGAAAGACTCTATGCAACTATGCCTTTTAGGAAAGTAAAAAGATTAAAATTTGAATTTAATAATGACGTTACACTGAGTAATTATTATTTAAATCACTTTTTCCATTTCATTTTATTATTGGTATCGCGTGATGAAATAATGGTTTCATTACTGCTTTGAATCCCGCCCAATTTGGAGAGTCGGTCATAAAGTACAACATTACAGGTTGCCGCTAAATTCATACAGCCGATAGTAGGAATATACACCACTTCGTCGCACCATTTTAAAACATCTTTAGGCACAGAGCCATCTTCTGGACCAAATACATAAAATGCGTTCTCAGGGTGAGTAAATTCGGGCAAAGGAGTGGCACCTTCAATTAACTCAATTACCACTACTTTTGAACCTTGTGGCTTGACTGATGCTAAATCGTCAGTGGCGGTTAATGGAATGCGTTGCACCACATTTTTCGTATCCGTATGAAATTTTTGTGCATTTAAATAACGGTTGCCGGTAAAAAACACCTGCTTGGCGTCATAACAACCTGCTGCGCGTAATACACCACCCACATTGGTTGGGCTTTTAGGGTTTATTAAACCAATACTTGCTTGTAACTTACTCACTAGTTGCAATCCTTGGTTGGCCACTCGGCAATATACAAGTCAAAATCGTCTAATTTTACATCACAATCTTTTACTGTTTTATCTTTGACTGAAATGTTTAGCTCATGCATTTTAGTTTTATCGCCGTTATTAAGTAACGGGTGCCACGTTGCTAAACCGCGCCCTTCATGAAGACGGCGGTAGCTACAGCTTTGGGGCATGAAAAAGATGTCTTTTAGGTTTTCTTTAGTGAGTTTAACGCACGAAGGGACTAATGTTTGGCGGTTTTCGTATTCACTACAGCCACAGGTATTGTTATCAAGGTATTGACAAACAATGTTGGTAAATATTAGTTGCTCGCCTTCTCTTAGCTGATCGGTAGCAGTAAAGTCATCTTCGTCCTCACTGTCAATAAAGGTGTTTAAACAACACTTTCCACATCCATCACAAATGGCTTCCCATTCTTGCTGGTTCATTTCATTCAGGCTTTTACTAAGCCAAAATTGGGTATTTGCTAATTGTTGATCAAACATGGTGTTCTCGCCCCTTTTAAGAGCGCGCATTCTAACGTATTGCAGCAAAGCGCGCAAAGCCAATCCCTAATATCTGCATGGCTTCGCGCGATTTTATTACTGCTGAGATTTAACCCAACGTTTAATTTTTTTCTCCAGAATAGGCATAGGTAGTGCACCATCAATCAATATTTGCGTATGAAACGCTTTAATGTCAAATTGCTCACCTAATTGCTGGTGGGCGTAATTTCTGAGCTCTTTAATTTTAAACTCACCCAATTTGTACGATAGTGCTTGGCCTGGCCATGCGATATAGCGTTCAACTTCAGCAATAACATCACTTTTTGCCATTGAAGAATTTGCTAGCATGTAATCAATGCCTTGTTGACGTGTCCAACCTTTGGCATGAAATCCTGTATCAAGCACTAATCGCATCGCTCTTAGCTGCTCATCGCTAAGACGCCCGTACCACATATACGGGTCGGTAAATAAACCCAATTCTTTGCCTAAGCTTTCTGCATATAATGCCCAGCCTTCAGCAAACACGGTATAGCCGCCAAATTTACGAAAATCGGGCAAGCTTTGCACCTCTTGTTGCAGCGCTATTTGAAAGTGATGACCAGGAGCGGCTTCATGAATAGACAGTGTTTCGAGTAAAAACTTAGGCTGCGCTTTTAAGTTGTATGTATTGATGTAAAATATGCCTGGGCGCGAACCATCAGGAGCGGGTCCTGCATACGACGCTCCCGCAGCTGATTGGGCTCGATACGCTTCAACCGCTTTGACAACATAAGGTGCTTTAGGCTCAATATTAAATAACTTTGGTAAGCGAGCGTCT
The DNA here is from genome assembly GCF_903995135.1 of Pseudoalteromonas sp. 3J6. Taxonomy (GTDB): domain Bacteria; phylum Pseudomonadota; class Gammaproteobacteria; order Enterobacterales; family Alteromonadaceae; genus Pseudoalteromonas. The sequence continues at coordinate 1,586,281 of NZ_LR877185.1, forward strand.
ATTTTTAATTTTATCTTTTCATAGGCAGCAATTAACTCATCGGCCGTTTTGTAATAAAACTCATCGGAGTCACGTAAGTGGTTAAAAAAGGCCGATAAATCACCTTCAAATCCGACGGTGTTTTTCACCGTTTTCATTTCACTTAAAATTCGAGCCACTTCACTTAAGCCAATTTCATGAATTTCATCCGCTGATAAACTTAACGTAGTATTTTTCTTTATTTGGTATTCGTACCACGCTTTACCATTGGGTAAATCAGCATAACCAACAGAATCGCGGGCATAAGGAATATAATCGTTAAGTAAGAAATCGCTCATTCGCTGATATGCAGGCACTAATTTATCTAAGATCAGTGTTTTATACTGCGATTTTAGCTGTTGCTTTTCATCAGCTGAAAAAGAGTCGGGCATGGCTTTAATGGGCGAATAAAAGAGAGAATCTTCTGCGCTTGTAACAACATGCGCTTTAAATTGCGGGAGTAATTTTTTTGCTAATGGCATAGGCAGTACCACATCGTTTTTAACGCCTTGCGCCATTGATTGTTCAACACTTGCAAGCCATTTAACGAAACCATCTGCACGCTTGATAAAATTTTCGTAGTCGGCAACAGTATTAAAAGGCTGAGCACTTTGTCCTGAACCAAATCCAGCGAAGGTATTATGCGCACCCGACATTTGATTTATCGGTAACAAATAATTTTTATATTGCATCCCCTCAAGCTTGAGGGCTAAATCTCGGGATAACACTTCAAAATTCAGTAGCGCTTGACCGGTCAGTTGTGATTCATCAATCAGGGATAAGCGTTGTTGATATTTTTTGTAGAAAGCGGCTTTCTTATCGCGATTAAGCTGCGATATCACAGGCAAAAATTGATCATCAAATTCATGGCGGCCATTATAAGTAGCGCTTAATGGATTAAAAGCTAATGATTCATCGTAGTACTGAGCAACGAGCACATCTAATTGCTGCTCGGCTGATAATTCGCTTATTACAGGTGCAACTGACTGATTTGTGTTTAATTGTGAGCTGGTGCTCATACAACCACTTAAGGCAAACATAACGCTACTGGCAACCAGAGCTATTTTAATAACTTTCATAAATTCCCTTGTTAGTTTTTACCCGCCAATTATGCGGTTTTAAATAACTTAAATAAAGCAATTACGGTCAATGCTATTCGTCGCTACATTATTTACTCAATAGCGCATGGTTGCTACATTCAAGTGAATGAAAATAATTATAATGACTAAAACATGAAAAAACATTTATTGACTCTATCAATCGCATTAATGAGCTTAACCAGTGCAAGTACACTAGCCACAACCTATATATCGGCCAAAGCTTTACTAGATGTTGAAACAGGCGAACTTAAGGCTAATCCGCTGATTGCTATAGATAACGGTGTTATTAGCCAAATCCAATTTAATAAAAAGCCCAAGCTTAGCAGTAATGATGAACTGATAAACCTACCCACACTCACCCTGTTGCCAGGGTTAATGGACATGCACGTACATTTAACCAGCGATCCAACCGTGTCTCGTAGTGAACGTTTAGGGCAATCTGTTCCGCGAATGGCCATTAAAGCCAGCTATTTTGCTAAGCAAACCTTAGAAGCTGGATTTACTACAGTAAGGAACTTAGGTGCTGAGGGCTACAGTGTTATTGCGGTGCGAGACGGTGTTAATGCCGGTGATATTATCGGCCCACGCATTTGGGCTGCAGGGCCTTCTTTGAGCATTACTGGTGGGCACTGCGATAATAATCGCTTACCTCCAGAGATGAAATTTACTGCCACCGGCGTTGCTGATGGCCCATGGGCAGTACGTATTAAAGTGCGTGAAAATATAAAATATGGCGCTAATGCAATCAAACTATGCGCCACAGGTGGGGTATTTTCTAAAGGAACAAAAGTCGGCATACAGCAATACGCCTTTGAAGAAATGAAAGCCATTGTTGATGAAGCGCACATGCGTGAATTACCTGTTGCCGCTCACGCACACGGCACTAAAGGTATTAAAACGGCGATTAGAGCCGGTGTAGATAGTGTTGAGCACGCTAGCTTTTTAGATGATGAAGCGATTGCGCTTGCAAAAGAGCATGGTACTTGGTTATCGATGGATATTTATAATACAGAGTATACGCTGAGCTTTGGTGAGCAAAATGGTGTTGATGAAGAAAACCTAAATAAGGAACGTCTGGTATCAAAAAAACAACGTGATAGTTTTAAACGCGCTGTTAAAGCTGGGGTAAACATGGTGTTTGGTACCGACGCAGCAATATATCCACATGGTGATAATGCTAAACAGTTTTCCCGTATGGTTGAATTTGGCATGAGTGAATTACAAGCAATTCAAGCGGCGACCATTAATAGTGCTAAATTATTAAAAGCTGATAAACAACTAGGGCAAATTAAAACTGGTTTTGCAGCTGATATCATAGCGGTAGATACTAATCCATTAAAAAACATTTCTACACTAGAGCAGATCCCATTTGTTATGAAGGCGGGTGTGGTTTACAAACAGTAAGCCCAAACGTTTCTATAAGGTTGAGCACCGCTCAACCTTAAAATTTTTTGCAAATGTAGCTAAGCTGCTCGTTTAGCCATCAAAATTTTATTAAAAAATCTTTCTGCTAAACCAACTAACTACTGCAATCCCCCTTTGAAGTTTTCAAATATGATTACTTTTAAATCACATTGAATAACAATCAAGCAAACGTACCTATTGAAGTAAAAAAAATTGAACTTTTTATTTAAATTTAAAATGATAACCATTATCATTCGCGCAAATTAACAAATGCGAATGGTTATCAGTTTATGAAAAGGTTTCAATACTCTCTCCTCACTCTAGCGTGTTTAAACGCAAATTTAGCAATGGCTAACGAGTCACAAGTTAATTCAGATATTGAACGAATTAGCGTTTACGAGCAACAAAACCGAGTAGTTATGAATTCTGGTTTAGCGACTAAATCAGACATGTCACTAATGGAAACCCCAGCACCCGTGGTTATTGTTGATAAAGCACTGATTGAATCACAAGGTATTGATAGTCTTCAGGACGTGATCCGCAATGTGAGTGGCCTAACTCAAGCGGGTAATAACTATGGCATTGGTGACAATTTAGTTATTCGTGGTTTGGGTGCTAATTACACTTATGATGGCATGTATGGCGGCGCAGGCTTGGGCAATACATTTAACCCTACTCGGTCTTTAACCAATGTTGAATCTATTGAAGTGTTAAAGGGTCCCGCTACTGGCCTGTATGGTATGGGTAGTGCCGGTGGTGTGATCAACCTCATTGAAAAAAAACCACAGTTTAACGAGCAACATACGCTAGAAATGGATATCGGTCAGTGGGATAGTTATTCGCTTGCACTCGATAGCACCAATGCAATAACCGACGATTTAGCTTATCGGGTAATGGCAAAAACCGCCTCTAGCGATGGCTTTCGTGATTTAAAAGAGCAGCGCGATGAAATTTACTCGTCTTTAAAATATGTGCTTAATGACCAACAATCTTTTGTATTGTCTGGGGCATATATTAAAGACGCTATTGCAGTGGATTCTATTGGCCACCCTATTCGTATTTTTAACAGTGAATCGGTTAACGGTTTAACCGCAGGAGAAGTATCAGGCGCCGATTTAGTTAATGACCCTACAGCAAGTGGGTTACAATTGAGTGAAGCTCAACGAAATGAATTAGCTAACTCTTTGGCAAGCAATGATGGTTTAACACCCTTTAACTTTGGCACTAATGGCATAATATCACCGATGGCAAAGGATAACGAAGGTGAAGAGCTGCGTTTTAAACTAGCGCATAATTATTACATTAGTGATGATTTATTTTTAAATCAACAGCTGCAGTATCGCAATTACACTTCAAGTTTTGCTCGTCAAACAGGTGCTTATAATTATGTTTATTGGAACCGACGCGGTGTAATTAACCAAGATCCACGCGCACCGTTAGTTGTAGATAATGTATTACATCCTTTTGCTGCAAGACGCCAAGAATATCGCCAAGTAGAAGCGGATGAAAAATCTTGGCAATACTTCTTAGATTTACGTTATGACTTTATGCTTGGTAATATAGAAAACGAACTACTAGTTAATGCCAACTATGAAGACCGTGATATTCGTTTTAAACAGTACTCTATTTATGATGCTGATAAGGTCATTAAAAACAATGACGGTGAAGTGATTTACCAAGGCGCACTGCCATATATTTTTGATATACGTCAACCAAATTGGCCTAGAGGTGAATTTGCTGACTATGATCCGCTTAAAACCAGTGATTACAATAAAAAAGTACAAGCATGGGGCGTAGGCCTGCAGCATGTTGCTTATATTAACGACAAGATCACTACTCGTATTGGTGTTGCTCATAATCGCATAAAACAAAGTTATGAGCATTTTGGGGTAGACCCACGTTATAGCCAAAGCCGCGCAAATCCAACGCCTGAAGCAAACACATCAGACAGTGGTTTAACGTATAACTTAGGTGCTACTTATCAAGTAAACGCTGATATGGCTTTGTTTTTAAATCACTCGAAAGGACGCACAGCTTACAGTGTTCTTGGCTCTGTTGCTGGTAATGAAGCCGATAGAGACGATTCAGAATCAGTGAGTAACGATTTAGGCTTTCGTTTTAAAGCATTTGATGATCAATTACTAGCTTCGATTGTAGTATTTGAAAGTGCGCGCACTAATTTAGAATACGCCAATCCACTTTATGAAGCCGGCGTGTCAGCACCTAACGTAGTAGAGAGCTTTTTTGATGGCGAAGAACAGACAAAAGGTGTAGAGATTGATTTAAATGCGTATTTGAACGATCAATGGAAAGTTAATATTAACGGTGTTTATCAAGACGCCCGCGATAAAACTAATCCAAACAGCTCAAGCTTTGATACTCGCCAAAAAGGGGTGCCTTATGTAACAGCTAGTTCATGGGTTACTTACTCAGCAGCGCTGTTTGAATTACCACACGCAGTTGATCTAAGCGCAGGCTTAACATTCGTTGATAAACGCAGTACTAACTCAAGTTCATTCGGTATTGATAATGGTTACGTACCCGCTTATACCGTATATGATGCTGCAGTTAGCTATAAAGCTGATAACTGGCAGATGCAGTTAAACATTAATAACCTGTTTAATAAAAACTATTATTCTAAAGCCATGTTTTTAGGCGGAATGCCAGGTGAAGAACGTAATGCAAAGCTAAGCTTTAGTTACACACTTTAATAGTTTAATAATTTTAAAAGCACGGAGTTTCAATTGAAATACCGTGCTTTTTTCATGTAAAAACTTAATATTAAATCGTAACAACTATGCGGCCGTTTATTTCGCCTTTAAGCATGTCATCAAAAATTTCATTAATATCTTCAAGTTTTTTCTCTTCAATGATAGCTTTTACTTTGCCTTGCGCAGCAAATTCAAGACATTCTTGCAGGTCTTTGCGCGTACCTACAATAGAGCCAACCACTGAAACACCATTTAATACGGTGTCAAAAATTGGCAATGGCATATCTTCAGGCGGTAAACCAACCAATACACATTTTCCCCCTCGGCGAACACTTTTATATGCTTGTTCAAACCCTGGTTTTGATACTGCCGTACAAACAACAGCATGCGCGCCACCTACTTGCTCAAAAATGGCCTCACTGGGCACCACCTCTTTAAAATCAAGCGTAATATCAGCACCCAACTCTTTAGCTAGCGCCATTTTCTCTTTACCAGTATCTACCGCAATAACATTAAAGCCCATTGCTTTTGCATATTGCACTGCTAAGTGCCCTAAACCACCCACACCGACAATAGCAACCCATTGACCTGGTTTAGCGCCAGATACTTTTAAAGCTTTATACGTTGTTACGCCCGCACAAAATAAGGGGGCAGCTTCAGCAAAACCTAAACCTTTCGGTATTTTGATGATGTAGTCACCATGAGCTAAACAGTATTCTGCATACCCACCGTCAATAGAGTAACCCGTATTATGTTGCGATAAACACAAGGTTTCGCGTCCATCTAAACAAAACTCACAATGGCCACATGCGCTGTATAACCATGGTACGCCTACTCTATCGCCCACTTCTAAGTGCTTAATATTACTTCCTAGTTTTTCTATTACACCAACACCTTCGTGCCCAGGTACTAATGGCATTTTTGGTTTTACCGGCCAATCGCCATGACATGCGTGTAAATCAGTGTGGCACACACCACAAGCGGCTATTTTTACTAGGACATCGTTAGGACCTACTTCTGGGATAGGCAAATCGGTGATCGCTAACTTGCCTTTATATTCTGTATTTATTGCTGCTTTCATAGTCATTCCATCGTTTATAAAAAATTTTGTTATTCAACAAGGTCGTTAAATAACAATGTCATGTTGCATATCCGCAACATACCTCACTATAAATGCTTAGATATTAATCTATATCAATCATTAGTCGTAAAACGTGGCTTTTTATCCCAGCTTAAGTCTTGCCATACCTAACCAGCGTGCTAGCATAGATTTCATTTATTTTTGAAACTTGTAACAATGACATTATCAGAAAAAAACTTTGCCTTTGTAATGCATTGTGGTGAGATGGGCAGCCGCTGGGGATTTAATCGCACCATTGGACAAATGTGTGGTTTATTGATTATTACTAAAGATCCAATGACGGCAAATCAAATCGCTGATGCGCTAAGTATCTCTCGCGGTAACGTGAGTATGGGGATCAAAGAATTACAATCTTGGCAGCTGATCAAAGTAATGCATATCCCAGGAGATAGAAAAGAGTACTATGCCCCTGCAGGCGATATTTGGGATATGGCAAATCGCGTATTCGAAGAGCGCAAAAAACGTGAAGTTGAGCCTACACTGAGCTTACTCCGAGATAACTTACTAGACGAAGCAAGTAACGACGATGAAATTTATGCTCAAAAACAAATGGGCGAAATCCATAACTTACTTGAAACAGTAACTAAATGGTCCTCAGAATTACAACGTTTAACTCCTGAGCAGCTTAATAAGCTAATGAAACTAGGTTCAGGGATTGGCAAAGTCATTGACCTAAAAGATAAAATATTTAAAAAAGAAATTTAGTCGATAGGTCACTCACAAAAGAGCCGCAATTTGCGGCTTTTTAGTTATTTGCTTTATTTAAATTTTTGGATAAGCAATTCTATCTGACAAATAGCCCACGCTGGTTGCAAAATAATATGACCGATTCCAGTGCATAAATACCTTGTAGTTGTCGTATGCTAAATACATGCGCCCATTTTCATCATCAGGCATCACTAGTGCAGCATCCACAGCAACATTTGGTAAATCGCTGCCATCAGCACGACGAACCCCTAATGCTTGCCAATCAGCGAGTGAGCGCTCTGAATTGTTCCAATATTCAAGCCATTGCTTACGTGTTTTAGTACCGCGCTTTAAAATATACTGCTGATCAAAATCAGCAGGTAATTGAACTTGGCGACCCCAGGTTAAGTTGTCATTCCAGCCCTCTTGCTTTAAGTAATTAGCAATAGAGGCAAACGCGTCTTCCTTAGTTGTCCAAATATCTTTGCGACCATCATTGTTGTAATCTACAGCATAGGCATTAAATGAGGTTGGCATAAATTGAGTTTGCCCCATTGCACCTGCCCATGAGCCTTTAAATTTATTAAGCGTAATATGACCCGACTTTAATATATCCAGTGCTGCCCATAATTGGCGCTTGTATAATGCTTCACGGCGCCCATCAAAAGCCAGTGTTACCAAAGATGAAATCACGTTGTGGCCACCTTGAATGGCACCAAAATTACTCTCTAAGCCCCAAATAGCTACAATAAAGCGTGCTTGGACGCCAAAGTCTTTTGCGACCTTCTCTAAAACGTCTTGGTTTTCTTTGTACAACTTACGCGCGCGATCAATTTTCCATTGAGGCACTCGTTTTGGTAAATATGTTTCCAGTGTTTCTTTTACTTCAGGCTGATTTTTATCTGCTGAAATCACTTTTTCTTTGTAAGAAGCAGTGGCAAATGCTTGCTCAATTAACTGAGTATCGTAACCTTTCGCTATTGCCTCTTGCTTTAAATTAGTAAGGTATTGTTGAAACTCAGCTTGGGTTTTTGCCATCACCGATGAGCTTAAACAGATACCACACAATACAACTGCTAATTTTTTAATCACTATCTACTCCGTTTTGTTTTCTTAATTCACTCAGCAAGTTTTCTTCTGGTGGCGGAATTTGTAAATAATAGCCTTGGTCGCTGAGCGACTGTTTTAAAGTGTATAAATCCGCTACGCCTAGTTGAGTTCGCTTAGCTAAGTTAATGATCATCACGTACTGAGGTTGACCAAACATGGCCATTAAAGGTTCCGGAACTTTACTAAAATCGTCTCTTTTTTCAATAAATAAGAAAGTATCTGCTTTTTTCTTACTTTTATATACCGCAGTTAGCATTATGGCCCTATAAAATCTTGCTTAACAGTGCTACACACTATAACATGGCAATAATAATAAGTTATAAAAATTAGAGTGAAAACTACAATAAACGCCTTGTTCAGCCTAGGTTTATATAAAAATTTCACACTAACAAGACAATCCAGTTGAGCATCTATGTCGGACCAAATTTTTGAGCTAAAAGGCAACCTTTTTACGTTATCAGTTTTACATCTTTATAGTACTGATATCCCCCTTTTAGCAGAACAACTGTATATAAAAATAGCCCAAGCCCCAAAATTCTTTGAGGGTGCCCCCATTGTCGTGAATTTAATTGAAGTAAAAAATAATCCTATTGATTTTGTTCACTTAAAATCACTTATTGAACGTATGAGCTTTAATGCGGTGGGTGTATGTAATGGTTCTGATGAGCAGCACAAACAAGCGAAAGCTGCTGGCTTATCTGTTTTAAACTATTCACAAGACGTTAAGAGTGAACCTCTAAGAGTAGAGCCTAATACGTCAGTGGTTGAAAAAACCGTGTATTTACCAGCACAAATTATTAATGGTGCAGTTCGCTCAGGGCAACAGGTTTACGCCAAAGACCGTGACTTAGTGGTATTAGGCGCAGTAAGCCATGGTGCAGAAGTAATTGCAGATGGCAATGTACACATATATGGAACCCTACGCGGCCGTGCAATCGCCGGTGCGAAAGGGCTAGAAAACGCATACATTTTTTGTAATAAATTAGAAGCAGAACTCGTTTCAATCAATGGTAATTACTGGATCAGTGACTCACTGCAAGGTGAACACTGGGGTAACGCAGTTCAAATACAACAAAAAAATGAATCTTTAGAAATTTCAGCTTTGGTTAAAGGATAAATCTCATGGCAAAAATAATTGTCGTTACCTCGGGTAAAGGGGGTGTTGGTAAAACAACATCAAGCGCAGCAATTGGTACAGGCTTGGCATTGAAAGGCTATAAGACTGTTATCATTGATTTTGATATCGGCCTGCGGAATTTAGACCTTATTATGGGTTGTGAACGTCGCGTAGTGTATGACTTTGTCAATGTAATCAATGGTGAAGCCAACCTTAACCAAGCACTTATAAAAGATAAGCGTGTAGAGAAGTTATTCTTACTTCCTGCATCGCAAACACGCGATAAAGATGCACTCACACGTGATGGCGTTGAACGTGTTCTCAATGAGTTAAAAGAAGACTTTGACTACATAGTGTGTGATTCTCCGGCAGGTATAGAAGCCGGTGCTATGATGGCCATGTACTTCGCTGATGAAGCGATTGTAACTACCAACCCAGAAGTTTCGTCAGTAAGAGACTCAGATCGTATACTAGGAATTTTACACAGTAAATCTAAACGTGCTGAAGAAGGTTTAGAAAACATTAAAGAGCATTTGCTAATAACACGCTATAATCCAGATCGTGTATCAAAAGGTGAAATGCTATCTGTTGAAGATATCCAGGACATTCTAGCTATCGACTTACTAGGTGTCATTCCTGAATCTCAAGCAGTACTTAGTGCATCTAACTCAGGACAACCCGTTATTCTTGATGGCGAATCAGACGCAGGTCAAGCCTATGCTGATGCGATCAGTCGTTTATTAGGCGAGACGGTTGAATTTAGATTTTTAGATGTAGAGAAAAAGGGTTTATTCAAACGGATATTTGGAGGTTAATGTGTCTTTACTTGACTACTTCCGCTCAGAAAAGAAAAACAGTGCGTCATTAGCAAAAGAGCGATTGCAGATCATAGTCGCGCACGAACGTTCTCAGCGTGGTACACCTGATTACTTGCCGCAGTTAAAGCAAGATATATTAGATGTCATTCGCAAGTACGTGAATGTAGGCGCCGATGCAGTTCAAGTTCAGTTTGATCAAAATGAAGATGATTTAGCCGTACTCGAACTCAATGTCACACTACCTGACGAAGAAAAGAAATAATGATAAAGGGCGCTAAGCGCCCTTTATCATCTGTTTTTAACTCGTCTTGTAAACTTTATTTAATTATCCCACTCTTTGAGTGCACCTTTAAGATATTCATAGCGCCAAGAATTGAGTAAATCTGGTTTTATCTGCTGTGATTTTTGTTCATCTGTTAGCTTCCAGTTCCAACTTATAAGTTGATTCACTTGCTTTTTAGATGCCATTACATCTTCTGGTATGTTGTGCTCTTTTGCAACCTTACTAATGTTTTGTTTGATCTCTTTCGCTACTTTTTTGTATGTAGGAAAATCAATTAAACGCTTTAGTACTTTTGGGTGCTGTTCAGGTGGGATAGCTTTAGCTTGCTCAATACACTTTAAAATTTCAACCCCTGAACGATTCACTTCAATAGGCTCAACACCCGGAATTTGTCTAAGCGCATTTAAGCTCGATGGGCCTCGCTTAGCGATTTCAGTCATGTTGTGCTCTTTAAGAACAAAATTAAGCGCAAGATTTTTACGAATTGCTTTATTTCTTCTCCACACGGCTAATTCTCTTAGTACCGCTAATTCATGCGGCTTGAGCTGCCATGCATTTTTAATCTCTTTATAAAGCAGTTCATCTGGTGTTTGAAAAGCACGCTTGTTTGCCACCAATTCACTTTCATTAATAACAATATCAAATAAATCGGCCGCTTTAATGCTGTCTATAATTAACTCAAAACAAGGTAGTAAGTGAAACGTATCGGCCGCAGCGTATTCAAGTTGTTTTTGAGTGAGAGGACGTTGTAACCAATTAGTACGCGATTCACTTTTATCAATTTCAATATTCAACAAGGTTTTTACCATTAAGGCAAACCCCATGCAGTTACCCTCCCCTAATAGCTGAAGTGCAAACTGAGTATCAAACAATGGATAAGGAACGAAACCTGCGTATTTTTGAAAAACTTCAATATCTTCTGAAGGAGAATGAAGTACTTTTAACACGTTTGGATCTTTAAGTATCTGCCAAAAATCAAACAAGGAAAGCTCTGCAAGCGGGTCGATGAGTGCTAAATGCTCGCCATCATAAACTTGAATTAGTGCAACTTCGGGATACAAAGTACGGCGGCGCATAAACTCGGTATCAATAGCAAGAATGGGTTTGTTTTTTATTTGTTCTACAAACGTATTTAGCTCATTTTGGGTTTGGATCAATTGGTAGTGCACTGAGTCTCCTACAATAAAAAAGCCGACTAATGTCGGCTTTTTTATAGTTGCTAATCTTTTAAGGCTCTTCTGAGAATTTTACCCACGTTAGTTTTGGGTAACTCATCCTTAAACTCAACGAGTTTAGGAACCTTATAATTAGTTAAATTATCACGACAATGTTTTATTATATCTTTTTCAGTTAAAGAAGGGTCTTTTTTCACAACAAAAACTTTAACTTGTTCACCACTAATGTCATGAGGAATACCAATTGCGGCAACTTCTAATACACCTTCGTGCATCGCAACCACTTCTTCAATCTCATTTGGGAATACATTAAAGCCTGACACAATGATCATGTCTTTTTTACGGTCAACAATATAGAAGAAGCCTTCATCATCGTATGTCGCAATATCACCGGTAGCAAACCAGCCATCTTTTAAACATTCAGAGGTTGCGTCAGGACGGTTATAATAACCAAGCATTACTTGTGGGCCTTTAACCCATAACTCGCCCGGTTCACCTTTAGCCGCTTCTTCACCGCTATCAAGCATTAGCTTGATATCGGTACTTGGCGCTGGTAAGCCAATAGAGCCATTATAAGACTCTAAATCATATGGGCTAATTGTAACTAATGGCGAACACTCTGTCAGACCATAGCCTTCCATTAATTTGCTGTTAGTGACCTTCTGCCATTTTTCGGCAACTGGACGTTGAACGGCCATACCGCCACCCAGTGACATTTTAAGGTGACTAAAATCAAGTTCAGAGAAACCTGGAGTATTTAATAAGCCATTAAACAGAGTGTTTACACCTGTAATAGCTGTAAATTTATGCTGACTAAGCTCTTTTACAAATCCTGGCATATCACGTGGATTAGTAATTAAAACATTTAAGCCACCGTATTTCATAAATGCTAAACAGTTCGCTGTTAATGCAAATATATGATAAAGCGGAAGCGCAGTAATAACTACTTCACTACCACGGTCAAGCACTTTGTCTAAACAACCAGATACTTGCTCAAGATTACCTACCATATTGCCATGACTTAACATAGCGCCTTTTGATACACCGGTAGTTCCACCTGTATACTGTAAGAATGCTAAGTCACTAAGGTTTACATCTGGACGTTTGTAACCAGTTGGATCTGCTTTTAACAAATCACAAAAGTTAACCGTGTTAGGTAATGTGTAGCTTGGCACCATTTTTTTGAAATGCTTAACGACAAAATTAACTAAATGCTTTTTAAGACCACCCATCATGTCACCGACTTGGGTAACCACAATATGTTTCACGTCGGTGTTGGGCAGCGCTTTTTCAAGAGTGACAGCAAAGTTAGCAAGTATAAAAATGGCTGATGTTTCAGAATCTTTTAACTGATGCTCTAACTCTCGTACGGTGTAAAGCGGGTTAACATTAACTACAACACATCCTGCACGCAAAATACCTAAAATAGCAATAGGGGTTTGCAACAAGTTAGGCATCATCACAGCGACTTTATCGCCTTTTTTTAATCCTAAATCGTTTTGAATATAGGCGGCAACGCGTTTTGTTGCAGCATCTATTTCGTTGTAAGACAATGTTTTACCCATATTAGTAAATGCAGGTAAATCTTTGTATTCATTAAAACTTTTTTCAAACACTTCGAGTAACGAGTTGTAGTGCTCAGGATCGATTGTTTCAGGCATACCTTCTGGGTAGCGCTTAAGCCAGATTTTTTCCACTCTTAGCCCCTGTTATAATTATATTTTTATTAACCTTAATCTAAGTAAGGCACTTTCACAATTGAGCAAATACTCTAATCTAGAGATAATCCCACATTTATCGGTAATATACAATTAACATGCACTACTTTGCAGCATAAATGCGTGAATGTGTTCAAAACATAGCCCACTACTTTGCATATGGCAATGATGTCCACCAGGCACTTCTAATACTCTCAAGTTATTGTAATAATTACTATACTTATCTAAGTTTTGTTTTACAAATGGATAACCTTGATCACCTAAAATTAATTGACATGGTGCAATTAATTCTTTTATTGCACCAATACATTGCGCTTCATCAAATCGAAAACCTGAGTGATTTTTAAGCTTAGGATCTGTCGTTAACTCAAACCCACTATGTATCTGTTGTATATTTCTGTCCATCAACAACGCAATTAGTTCATCATTTAAATCCGTTGTTTTTGCTCGTGCTTGAAAAATCTGCTGCTTTGAAGTGTATACTCGAGATTTTTTAGTGGTTAACCGTGCCCGGTTAAGTATGGCATTTTTTAGCTGCGAAGCGACTTCATTTGCTTGTGTGGTAACGCAGCCTATTCCTTCAATAAAAGAAACAGATTTAACATACTCGTTAAAGCAACTAGCGAATAAACCCGCGACCATAGCGCCCATTGAATGCCCTACTAAGTGAACTTTTTTTAACTCAAGTGCTTTGATTAAGGCATAAACATCATCCACATAATCAATAAAGTAATAATGTGCTTGAGGACTTCGCCAAGATGATAGTCCATGCCCTGCAAAATCAATACAATACCATGTTTGATTTGACGGTACGTCAGTTAGCATAGGTGCAAAGCTAGCACTGTTATCTAACCAACCATGAAGTGCAATAACAACCTCTTCACCGTTACCAAATTGAAGGCCATGTATATCTAAGTCGTTAGCTTTTACAGAAAATGGTTGCAATGCAAACCTCTACTTTTTGTTTGGATATGGCAATAACATACAAGAGATAATACACAAATAATAGAACCGATCTTATAGAACACATACTTAAATTGGAGATTTCATAAACATATTCATTTATTTATCTCGTCATCAGTATACAATAATAGTCGCTATTAAAATAAGTACACTTAAAGGGTACAAACAATGAAAAAACAGTTCGGCTTATTAGCGCTTTTATGTACAACAACAGGAGCATTTGCTCAAACAGCGCCTAAAAATGTTATTTATATGATTGGTGATGGCATGGGTCCTGCTTTCACAACCGCTTATCGATACTACAAAGATGACCCAACAACAAAAGAAATAGAAACCACCGTTTTTGATACCATATTAAAAGGCATGGCGCACACGTATCCAGATGACCATACCTATGTTACAGACAGCGCAGCAGGTGCAACTGCACTTAGCAGCGGCCATAAAAGTTATAATGGCGCTATTGCCGTCGATACAGCTAAAAAGCCTGTTAAAACCATGCTAGAAATTGCAAAAGAGCAAGGAATGACAACAGCGTTAGTAGCTACCTCACAAATAAACCATGCAACACCAGCAAGTTTTGCCGCACATAATGAATCAAGAAGAAACTACGATGATATTGCCAATGACTACATTGACAATAAAATTGCAGGTAAATTACCGGTTGATTTAATGTTAGGCGGTGGCACTGAGTACTTTATTCGTGATGACAGAAACTTAGTTGAAGAGTTTAAACAAGCTGGATATCAATACGGCGATGAGATTCAAAACCTTGGTCAAATCACTCAAGTGCCTGCTATAGGTTTATATGCACCTAAAGGCTTACCATTTGCTCTTGATGAAAACCCAACAAGATTAAAGCAGTTAACTTCTAAAGCGTTTAATTTGCTTGATGGGCAAAATGATAAAGGCTTTTTTGTGATGATTGAAGGCAGCCAAATTGATTGGTGTGGCCACGCAAATGATATTGCCTGTGCAATGGCTGAAATGGATGATTTTGCTAAATCAATCGAAACGGCTAAAGCCTATGTAGATAAGAACCCAGACACTATTTTGGTGATCACGGCAGACCACTCAACAGGTGGTTTAACTATTGGTGCACATGGCCAATATAAATGGGAAACAGATGTCATCAAAGGTGTTAAAGCCACTGCGGGTACATTGACCAATTTGTTAATGGAGTCAGATAACCTTAAAAAGGTATGGCAGGAAAATACGAGCATTGAGTTTACAGCTGAAAACGAAATTAAGCTTAAACAAGCCAAAGCTATGGGTGAGAAAACCCTAAACTTAGCCGTTAAAAGCATCATTAATGACTTAAGCTTTACAGGTTGGACAACGGGCGGCCACACAGCGTCTGATGTACAAGTATTTGCTTATGGCAAAAATAGCGATGACTTTGTTGGCTCTCAAAATAATACCGATATAGCTAAAAAATTGATTGGTTACATAGAACAATAATCTCAGTAATGAAATTAAAAAAGCCCGAATGATTCATTCGGGCTTTTTATTTGCTTATTTTCATTTTATACCAATTCTCTTATTTAAGTGATCTATTTTGAGGATTGGTATTAGCTAAGCGTATATATCAACACCAATTAAATTTTGAACTTCAGCTCTTCGCTCTAAATTAGCAAACTCAGTATAAGTCGAAATCGCTTTGCTTACTTGGGCTGTGGGTTGATCGTAAATAGTTTGGCTGTATTGGTTGTCTTTGCTGTTCGCTTTTGTAAACTCTTTTGCAAGTTCAAGCCCTTCAGGGCTGCTTTTGACATAATCGGTATTAGTTTTTTGTAGTTTGGCTTGCTCTAGTACTCGTTCAGGCTGCACCGGAACTACCGAAGTAGAACGCACATTACCAGGTATATCACCTGTGAAAAAACCAGAACTTATAGGTAGCGACACAGCGCTTCTCCAACCAACAACATAACTAAATTATGATTTAAAATCGCTTAATTTGCAAACAACCGGGTTTATCTTATTCTCGGCCCGGTAATTTTTTCCATGTTACCGTGTCACGCACATACTTTGGTTGCGCATCACTGGCTTGTACACCCTTACCTGCAAGGTACTGCGCCTCTACTAGTGCCAACATATAGTGTGCATCCGGTAAGCTTATTTCTGACTGTATGGTTACATTATTAAATGCCGTTAATGAATCAGGATAACTTTTAAACCCCGTCCCTACGCCTGCAGCATCAATGTTTATATCTATCAAGGTTGCATCTAACAATTCAGGTTTGAATACTCGCTCTTCGCCTTTAAGTGTCATCAATCCATCTTTTGCTTGGTACTGAGCAAAATATATTTCTCCCATACGCGCATCAATACTAGAATAAACATCGTTAGCACCAAACTGTTCTAATGCCTGCTGTGCCATGACTGCTAAAGTAGATACCCCGACTAATGGTAAATTAGTTGAATACGCAAGACCTTGTGCAATGGCTACGCTTATGCGCACGCCAGTAAAACTACCTGGGCCTTGGCCAAATCCTATTACGTCTAAATCTTTTAGTTTACAACCGGCTTTTCCTAGTAGCTCATCAATAAGTGGCAGAATTTTTTGGCTATGCTGCTGCGGGCACTCTTCAAAATGATGAAACGTTTTACCCTGATAATGCAAAACAATTGATAATGCTTCTGTAGAAGCATCTAGGGCGAGAATATTACTTTTGATCATTTTTGTACTCAATTAATATGTTTTAAAAATGTATTGGCATCTTCTAAGCTTCGTGTACGGCGCATTGGCGGTAAACTCTTTAAAAATACTTGTCCATATTGGCGTGTAACTAAGCGATTATCGCAAATCACTAACACGCCTTTATCTTTGTTGTCTCTTATTAAGCGACCTACCCCCTGCTTTAATGCAATCACCGCTTGGGGTAATTGAATATGTGCAAACGGGTCTTTACCTTGCATTTGGCAATCCTGCATTTTGGCTTGCAGTAAAGGGTCATCAGGGGCAGCAAATGGCAGCTTGTCTATAATAACACAGCTTAAGGTGCTGCCTCGTACATCAACCCCTTCCCAAAATGACGCGGTGCCCAGCAATACTGCATTACCATGGCGAGTAAATTTTTCTAGTATAATTCGTTTAGACATTTGCCCTTGCATATAAACTGGGTAGTCCATTTGCGTCGTTAAACCCTCAGCCACTAAATGCATCATACGATAACTAGTAAATAACACAAAACAACGCCCCTTAGCCGACTTTATGAGCTCTAAAGTCAGTTTTACAATAGCATGAGGCATATTATCTTCATGAGATTGTGGTAAATAACGGGGTAAGCACAGCAACGCCTGATTGGCATAATCAAACGGACTATCCACCATCATACTTTGCTTTGGCTTTAAGCCAAGGCTTGCATTAAAGTGGCTCAGTTCATTGTCGACCGATAACGTGGCGGAGGTAAATACAAACCCCGCACCAGATTCTTTCATCATCAATGCAAATTTTGCCGATACGTTTAATGGCGTTATATTTATTGTTAAATAGCGCCTAGTGGTTTCGTACCAGTAACTAAACCCAGTTTGGGCGGTATCAAATACACGTTCTAACTGGCCTTTAAAAGCCAAAACTCGTTCAAACGGATGTTCTATTTTATCGCTGCGCTCTAAGCATAACTTTAAAACCTGATACACAAATTCTAAATCACTAATAACGCGATGTAATGCCGAGCAAATAAGCTTATTACTGAGCTTTTCGCGCCAATCGCCACGGCTACCATCTACCCCAAACTGCAACCTTAAATCAGCGACACTGGTTTCGAGTTTATTTAAACTTTTACCTAATTGCAGCATATCGGGGATTTCAGCGCGATAAATAGCGCGCAAATCGTTAATTAAATCCACCAGCTTTTTGGTGCTCATTGTTTCGCCAAAATAGTCGCTGGCAATTTCGCTTAATTGGTGAGCTTCATCAAATATGTAGGCATCCGCATTAGGCATAAGCTCTGCAAAACCTGATTCCTTTACCGCCATATCGGCAAAAAACAAATGGTGATTTATTACTACAACATCGGCATCAGCCGCTTTTAAACGCGCTTTGCGAATATAGCATTCTTGAAAGTCAGGGCACTCTTTGCCTAAGCAATTATCAGCGGTTGAGCTTACATAAGGTAGCACTTTGGCGTCTTCTTCAATACCAATGCAATCGGCAAGATCACCGCTGTGGGTCTCACTGGCAAACTTTGCAACCATAGCAAGCTGATGCATAACATCAGGGTCGTCTGTTGGTACGTGTGCCACATGCTGAGTTAGTCGATACGTACACAAATAATTGGCACGCCCTTTTAACAAGGCCGTTTTCTTAGCAGCACCTAAGGCTTTTACTAATACCGGTAAATCACGATGATAAAGCTGCTCTTGCAGTGCTTTAGAACCCGTTGAGATGATGGTTTTACCTTTAGATTTAAGAGCGGGAGCTAAATAGGCAAAGGTTTTACCTGTGCCAGTACCTGCCTCAACAACAAGTTGAGCTCGGGTTTTTAATGCATCATCAACAGCCACCGCCATATCGATTTGAGGCTGGCGTGGTGTATATCCATCTATTGATAAAGCCAAAGGCCCGGTCGCACTAAACAGCTGTTTGATAATACCAATCACTTTGTAAAAAATAATAGCGGGATTCTACGTAAGCGAAACATCAAGGGCAAGTAATTAAGTTATATAATAAGGGGGGCATTGTCCCCCTATTAATTATTATTGTGCCGTAATAGATAAGGTAACTCCGCTTGCAGAACTATAGCCCTTTAAATCTATAAACCAAGTGCCTGCTTGTGGGTTATCAATATTACAAGTTTCTAAATTACCATTTTTAAAAGGCCTACATTGATAAACAGATTCTGTAGATGGGCTTGCAAAATTTACATATAAATCAGCATCTCCATTGCCGCCGCTAATGTTAACTGTAAATGCCGAATAGCCAGCATCAAGATTTTGTGTGTATCGGCTCCAATTGTTTGCTGCTACCGAAATATTATTTTCTACACGATTGATAGGTTCGGCTGTGTTACCTTCGTTATAGCTACCGGTTAAAGAAACATTCGTAATCGCATTCCATGCTTGAACCATGACATAATAAACGCCCGCTTGGACATTACCTATTTCACAACTCTCATTACTTGAAGAGGTTGTACTTTTGCAATCAAAGCTTGTTAAGGTAGGTGCTGAATTAAATTTTACGTATAAATCGGCATCACCAGAACCACCGGATGTAATGAAGTTTAAGTTAGTCGCGTTATCAGGTACGTTTAATGTGAATACACGTTCCGCTTTTGCATTTTCTGTTATACCAGCAACCGTAACACCGTTTTGTAATTCGTCGCCAATTGGAGGGATCACATCGCCTGCATTTTTTGCCATTTCCGATATGTAACTAACAGCTAATTTTGCAAACTTACTAGCATGATCAGCGTCAAAATTAGTGTCATTAATGGTGTGAATTAATCGATTTATATCAGCCATTTTCGACTCAAATGGCATAGATGCTGTAAACCCTTGTTGATACCAAGATGCGTGATCAGAACATCCATATCCACATTGGTCAAAACCGTAACTAACAGAAGGCAAATAAGTATCGATTAGCTGACCTAGAAACTGGTTTTGAGCATTTGTTGTGTAATCTGTCATCATCACAATATCTTCATTGCTACCGTTATTACCAGTCATATCAAACTGCACCATACCAACAACATTTTTTCCTTGTGATTTGTATGCTGAGGCAATCGCTTTTGACCCCCTCAAGCCAACTTCTTCAGCTGCAAAGCCCATTATTTGAATTGTTCTTTGCGGCTTGTAGTCATTATCAACAATTGCTCTTAGTACTTCTGATAATACAGCGATACCTGATGCATTATCATCGGCACCAGGAGAACGTCCATTTGTAGGGTTTGATTGGTTAATTGAATCTAAATGTCCACCTATGATAACAATTTCATCAGCTTTTTCTTCCCCAGGTATTGTGACTATAATCGACGACTGCGCCCAACTATGAGTAAAATATTCAACGCTGATATCGCTACGACTTGCCGCTAACTGTTGCCAATAATCTTTTAACCATTGAGATGCATCTATCCCAGTTTGAGTTGTATAGTAGCGATTGTAAAAGCTACTCATTGAATTAACAGTATTTGTTAAATTATTAGGGCTAATACGATTAATTAGTTGCTGTGTTGTTTGCGCATTATCAATATTATAATCAAAAGCTAAGGTGTTTTGGTTTTGCACAGCTGCCAACTGTTCAGTATATTGTTTTGCTTCATCTAGTGATTCATGCGCTACAAAACCGCCACACCGATGGTAATTATCATGCATAAACTCACTCAGCTGTGCTACATCCGAGGTCTTAACCTTTAAAAAATTAACGGTATCTAGCTCAGTTGCATGAATAGTTAATGATTGATGTGATTTACTTACTGTTTTTTTAGTCTGCTGATAATGCTTTGCTGCAATAGGATCTATTGTCACCCATATATTTTCGTTGTCTTGTGCATACAGTGGTTTAACAATTAAGGCGCTAGCGCTAACTAACGCAATATTTAATAAACGTTTCATAAATTGATTCCTTTTAAATCAAGCTATATTCATAGAAAGTGATATGACTAAGATAAAAAAGGGAGCGGACGCTCCCCTAGGAATTGATTTAGTTAGCTTGAATAGTAAGCGTTACACCACTTGCATTGCGGTATCCTTGTAAATCAATGTGCCAAGTCCCTGCTTGTGGATTATCGATAGTACAACTTTCGTTATTGCCATTTTTATATGGGCGACAAACATAAGTATTTGTATCTGATGCTGCTCCAAAGTTTACATATAAATCCGCATCGCCACTGCCACCCGCAATTGAAACGTTAAGTGAGCTATAACCTGAACCTAAACTTTGCGTAAATCGAGTCCAGTCTCCAGAGCTTACAGCTACATTTTCTTCAGTTCGATTTATAGGCGTTGTACCCCCAGTATCGCCATCATAACTGCCAAGTAATGTGACTCCTGAGATTTGATTCCATGCCTCAACCATTACATAATAAGTACCGGTTTGAACATTACCGATAGCGCAACTTTCATTACTTGTTGACGTTGTGCTATTACAGTCAAAGCTATTTAGCGTTGGCTTAGAACCAAATTTTACATACAAATCAGCATCGCCTGTTCCACCTGATGTGGTAAATGATAAGTTACCTGCATCTTGTGGCACATCAAGCGTAAAGAATATTTGTTGTTTGGCTGCACCGCTGATCCCCGTACGTGGGATGTCATTTGAAAGCGCTTCTATTTCGGAACCTGAATCACACGAACTACCAGCACTCAAACTAGAGTTTACACCAACAGCACTTAACGCCGCTTTTACGTCCTGTGTGTCGTAGTTTAGATCACAGGCTGCGTCCATAACACCATTACCGGCTATATCCCAGTTAGTACTGGCAGTCCAATACAGTTGATTAGCACGCGCCATCACTTCAAATGCTTTTTTTGTATTCCATCCAGCAGTCGTTGCTAGGTTATAAAACGCTTTGTTGTAAACACCTGAACTGTAATGTACATCCATACCACTAGTATAATCGCTTTGTTTATCAATCGAGCGCCCATCTTGTGTTGGATTATTCATGTATCGCAAAGCACCATTACCTTTGAATATGTCTTGACCTACAAGCCAATCATTACTTCCTCTCATGTAATACTCTGCAGCCTCACCTGCCATATCAGAAAAAGCTTCATTCAGCCCGCCTGATTTGCTGTTATAGATCAGACCTGAATTTTGCTCGGTAAACCCATGGCTTACTTCATGGGCTGATACATCTAAGCTTACAAGTGGATAAAATGTATTTTGACCATCTCCAAAAGTCATTGCACTGCCATCCCAAAATGCATTTTCATAATTGTTGCTGTAATGCACTCTCATTTTTAATTGAAAAGATAATGGTGGCGTACCAATCCAATCGTTATACATGTTATAAATTACGTTGCCGAAATAATGTGCATCATTTAAAGGTGAGTAAGCACCATTAATTTCTTTAAAGGTATTCTCAGGACAGGTAAATGAATAAGCACTTGTTCCGCTCGTCCCACCATTTAAATTAATAGTTCTAACGTTACTATTTTCCATCACGCAATTACTGCCCGATTGAGTTACATTCAAACTATCAAAATCAGTGCCATAAACATATTTGCCCGTCTTCAAGTTTCCACCTGGGCCAGTCGCATCAGCATGTTGGAGGTTATCGATGCTAAATAGAATATCTCCATTGTTTGCATCAATAATTTGATAAGGTCTCGCAGGGTTTCGACCATAAGTTACATAAGACACCTCATAAACTAAATGAGCAGTACCTTGTTCGTCTAGCCAAATTGCTAGTTGAGATTTTTCATTATACTTTTTCAAATCAGCGGTTTTTATTGCTATATCTGATTGTTGCAACCCTTTTGTAATTGCTTTATTTTTACTTAACTTAGGAGTAACGCTATTAATATCTGTAGCAAGCTCATAAACAGCAGCGCCGTGAGAGTGTTTTAGCTGGCCATTTTTGAATGTTAGGCTAACGGTATCTCCTATAACGGGTAAATCGTTAAAGAACTGTTGATATCGTTTGGTTATATCTCCGTTTTTACTTTTAATTTCTTTTACTACGACTAATTTATTCCCTGACTCCAAGCCAATTTTTGCAGCTAGGTTAGTATCATTAAGTGATACAACACTACTTTGCGCTTTATTGATGTTATTTGACTGCTCACTAAGGTATTTTTTATTCGCAGCTACCGCTGCTGGTGCTTGTACTAGTGTAAAAGCTGCAAGGGTTGCTATTGTGATTTTTGATAAATTCACGGTTACGCTCCATTTTGTTTTGTTAATAGTATATTTATACTAACCGGCACTACCTGTTCCCGATTCAGGATCAGCGTAGGTCACAAAACAACCAAATGGAAATTAAACAAAAAATTTACAATTAAAGTATGAGCCAACAAAAATAAAGTATTAAAAATCAATGCAGAATGATTTTTAATTTCGTTTTAATGAATTTTAAATATTCAATTTGTAAATTTAAAGTTACAAAATCGAGATTGTAATTTGTAAAAAAGAAAGGCATGTAATAAGAATTACGAAAAAGTGGAGGGCATATTCAATTGTTATGCCCATGTATCGAGGTGTTTATCGTTACCATCTGTATTTTTATTATGTTCATCAGCATTTGTTGTCGATATTTTTTTTTGCTTTTCTATCTCTTTCTTTTTACGCTCTTCAAGTTCAACTTGTTTTGCTCTAGCGCTTTGTTGCACCCCTGCAATATGAAAAGCACCTTTAGATTCAAGCGCTAAACGGGTAATTTGCCCTAAATAGGGGATCATTATATCCATGTGTACCTCCAGCAGGTTAGGCGTAATTTTATAAATATAAAACTGTTGATAAATAACGCAATACTGTTAATGTTATCGGCAGCTGTAAAATATTCATTAAATTTTCTTGCCGTCATATCAATTAATACATTATTCAATATTGCTAAAATTAAGCTTTAAATGCGGGTAATAAAGCTCACAATTTTGATTAATAAATGCTGTTGGCATTACAGCATATTGACCGTGATCTTTTAAATATTCCATGTGCTTTTTACCATCTGTAGTAAATTGATGAAATAAAGAATGATTAACCCCATCAAAATCTAGCGGTTTTATTTTAACTAAGTCGCATAGTTCCTTATTAAAAGCAGGGGTCGATTTAACCCATTCACCTTCAATAAACTGCTCCACGTAAGCATGCATTGTAAACACTTCATTCTTTAGTAACTCATCTAATTTAGGAGTGCTCAAATGGTTACGAACATCAGCTAAACCTAACCGTGCAGGAATATCACAAGCTCGGCTTAATGCTATTTGTAATGATGCCTTTGGAATACAATATGCTGCTTTATTATTTAAGCAATAATCACTACTTAGTGACTTTACCCCATCTAAAAGTGTAAAAGGATCATATTTAATTCCGTCTCTTACAAGGTAATATATTGAAACGGCCTTAGTGCGTTCGTCATTACCTTTTACCTTTTTTAGCCAGCTATTAATTTCATTATGCTTGTGATTGAAAAAAGCATCATTTTGTAAGTACTGCTTCAAACCTGTCCCCTTAATGAATGTATTTATTGTAATTACAGATAGTTTAACTATGTTTTTTAATAGTAAAAAAGCATTTTAAAACAATAACTTTAAAACTATATAAGTCTTTAAAGTATCTTTTAATGTTACTTATACAAAAATTAAAATACTATGTCTGCACAGGCATTTTAAATAGTCCGATTGGGCCATAAGAATTATGAAAAATATAGCAATTATTGCCTATGATGGCTGCTGGGCTGTTAGCGTATTTTTAGCTAAAGATTTTTTTACTATTGTTTCTTAACTCTACACACATTACTCATTACCTCAAAGTTATAACGTAGAAATAATAACGACCGACGGTGCACCTATAACAAGCTCGAGTAATTCACTGGTTATTGCCGATAAGTCACTTACTGATAAGCAGTATGAATTAGTTATTATACCGCCGATAGAAGGTTCTAAATTAAAAAATATGCCACGGGGCACTGAGTTAATTATTGAATGGTTAAAACCTAAAATAAGTAGTAATACGTCTATTCTTTGTTTAAGTAATGGCTCTTATTTTTTAGCGGCAACAGGTAAATTAGATAAAACGGTGATTGCTACGCATTGGAGCTTAGTCAAGCCGCTAAGTGGATTATTTCCTGATTGCCAATTTATCAGTCATAAATCGTATTTAAGAAAGGGGAATATATATACAACGGGCTCTTTTGAAGCGGGTATTAGCGTACTTTTAAGCCTTGTTGCTCGAGACAAAGGCGATCGTTTTTCTCAGCAGTGCGCTACTCATTTACTTATTTCTGACTCTGGTAAGTTAAACCTTATTTTGCCTCAATTTAATAATCACAGAGACGAAAAAATTAACGAAGTACAAGATTGGATTCATAATTACTCAAGCGGTGTAGTCACTATCAATAAATTAGCAAAACAATTTAACTTTAGTGAGCGCAATTTAAAAAGGCGATTCTCACAAGCAACAGGTATATCAATCAACAAGTATGTACAAGAAGTGCGCATAGATAGAGCCAAAAAACAGTTATTAGCAACAGATAAAACCGTGAACGAAATATCAGTCGATGTAGGATATGAAAACAGTAGCTTTTTTTCTCGCTTATTTAAAAAAAGCACAGGGTTAACACCTGCAAAGTGGCGTAAAAATGATTAATCAACTTTGTTTAAATAATGATTTAAGCCCAAGAGTTCAATTCCATCATCATTTTAATTACCGTTTTTTTGTGATTTAGTTTGCTCTTTATAAAGCACTTCGTTTTTTCTTTTTTGTAATTCAAGTTGTAATTTTTGGTAGCTGCACCGTTTTACACATCTGCGATATAAGACATACCTTTAGACTCATACTACAAACCGATTACTTTATCCAAATAAGTGGGCATCATAGCTATGCGTACCCCCTTCAAAAACTCAGTCTATTGATGAATGAAAATCAAACAATTCATGTAACACTAATTTAAATGGGTTATATTCTTAGTACCGGCAGTTATAAGATATTCTTTAATTAAAGAAAATTTTCCTTGCCATGATGTTAGTGAATATGTTTTTATAAATGCGAAATTTATTAAACAAACAGCAGCTAAGCGTTAACATAGTAACGAATAGCTAAACAGGATATAAAAATGCTTAATTCACTGACAGTTGTACATCACCACCATCATTCATCGGAATAACCTGTCAGGTCTTTCGCTGAGAGGTTGTTCCTAAAAGGAAACCTCTGGCGAATCAACATACCAAGATTCATTTTCGCCCTGAGGTTTCCCTCGGGGTTTTTAGTTTTTAAATTAAAGGAAAATGAGTAATGAATAATAGTAATCGTCTTCGTATCGCCATCCAAAAAGGTGGCCGCCTATCTAAAGATTGTCAAGATCTACTTAAACAACTGGGTGTAAAACTCAATCTTCGTGAGCAGCGCCTTATAGCACACTCAACCAACATGCCTATCGACGTTTTGCGTGTGCGCGATGACGATATTCCAGGCTTAGTTATGGATGGTGTATGTGATTTAGGTATTGTTGGCGAAAACGTATTAGTTGAAGTACAAGCAGAAAGAGAGCGCCAAGGTGTACCGAGTGAAGTAACAAAGCTTGCTAAACTTGACTTTGGTTACTGTCGATTAGCACTTGCATGGCCACAAGAACTTGGTAAACAAGACAAGAGCTGGTTTGAAGGCAAACGCATAGCAACCACTTACCCAGAAATTTTAAGCCAATACCTAAAACGCGAAGGCATCAACGCCAGTACAGTAATGTTAACAGGTTCAGTGGAAGTAGCACCACGAGCAGGACTTGCCGATGCTATTTGTGATTTAGTCTCTACTGGCGCAACACTTGAAGCAAATGGCTTAATACAAGGCGATACTATTTTAGAGTCAAATGCCTGTTTAATCCAAAACACTGAACTACAAGACCCTGAAAAATTAGCATTGATTAATAAATTAATGCCTCGTCTACGTGGTGTAAAGCAAGCTAAAGAAAGCAAATACATTATGCTACACGCACCAAAAGACAAGCTTGATGAAATTTGTGAAATTTTACCTGGCGCTGGACAACCTACATTACTGGCTCTTGCGGGTAATGATGAATATGTTGCCCTACACATGGTGAGCAGTGAAACCCTGTTTTGGGAAACCATGGAACAACTTAAGGCCCTTGGTGCCAATTCTATTTTAGTTATGCCAATTGAAAAAATGATGGAGTAACAACAATGCTTCGTTGGAATGAGGAATCATCACAAGTTCAAGCAGCGGCGCTTATGCGCCCTGCTGTATCAGCGAGTGAAAAAGTAGAAAGCATTTGCCAGACTATTTTGGCAAAAGTTAATGCGCAAGGCGATGCCGCTCTACTTGCATTAGCAAAAGAGTTCGATAATAGAGCCAAGCCGCGTTTACGTGTACCACTTGATGAAATTAATGCCGCTGAGAAAATGCTAAGCCCAGAGCTTAAGTATGCAATTGATACCGCTTATGCCAATGTGAAATGTTTTCACCAAGCGCAACTACCAAAAGATATCAAGTTATCGACTCAACCAGGTGTTGACTGTGAACTGAAATATCAAGCCATCGAAGCAGTCGGTATTTATGTACCAGGAGGGAGTGCCCCTCTTCCGTCATCGGTTATTATGCAAGGTGTATTGGCGCAGTTAAGCGGTGCAAAAACCGTGGTATTAACCACCCCAGTACAAGGTGATAAAGCAATTAACCCGGCTATTTTATATGCCGCTAAATTATGTGGTATCACCACAATTATTGAAAGCGGCGGTGCAGGCGCGATTGCTGCTATGGCCTATGGCACAGAGTCTGTTCCTAAAGTGAATAAGATTTTTGGTCCAGGTAACAGCTTTGTCACCATGGCAAAGCAATTAGTTGCACAAACGATTCCAGGTATGGCGATTGATATGCCAGCAGGGCCATCAGAAGTGTTAGTGATTGCAGATGAACGTGCAAACCCAGAGTTTATTGCTGCCGACTTACTCTCTCAAGCAGAACACGGGGCTGACTCACAAGTTATTTTATTATGTAACAGTGAAACCATTATTGAACAAACGCAAGATGCACTCACTCGTCAACTTGCCAACTTAAGCCGAAAAGACACTGCCGAACAGGCATTGGCTAATTCATCACTTATTCTAGTTGATTCAGTAGCCCAAGCGTTTGACGTATCAGCGCAATATGGGCCAGAGCACTTAATATTACAGCTTGGCGATGCCACTCCTTATTTAGATAAAGTAAAGAATGCAGGCTCTGTATTTGTTGGCGATTACACCCCAGAGTCAGCGGGCGATTATGCCTCAGGCACTAATCACGTGTTACCCACTTATGGTTACAGTGCAACTTATTCTAGCTTGAATTTACTTGATTTTTTCCGTACTTACACAGTACAGACCATCAGTAAACGTGGCTTAACTGAGCTTTCAAAAGCTATTTTACCCTTAGCAGATGCAGAAGGCCTAGATGCCCACGCTAATGCGGTTTCAATTCGTTTAGAGGCAATAAAAAATGAGCAATGATAGTGGCTTATTACCTGATAATATTGCAGCGCTTGCTGCGTATAGCTCAGCTAAAAGTGAAAAGTTAACCGGTACAACGTGGCTCAATGCGAATGAAAGCCCGTATGCTAAAAACCTTGAAATAACAATTGAAGACTTGAATCGTTACCCCGACCCTCAGCCTAAATTGGTTATTGACCGCTACGCTGCCTATGCTGAGCTTGAAAACGAAAATGTATTAATGACTCGCGGCGCAGATGAAGGCATTGAATTATTAGTACGTACCTACTGTGAACCGTCAAAAGACAGCATTGCACTATTTTTACCAACATATGGTATGTACAAAGTAACGGCCGATACACACAACGTCGCAATCAATGGCCTAACACAAGCGCTTTTATTAAATGGCAGCGTGGATGAAATAATTGCCGCTGTGGGTAGCTCAAAACTAGTGTTTATTTGTAATCCAAATAATCCAACTGGAAGCTTAACGCCGCTAGATAAAGTAAAAGCCATTGCCACTGCGCTTGCAGGTAAAGCATTAGTGATTGTTGATGAAGCCTATATAGAGTTTTGTCCAGAGCAAAGTGCAACACAACTTATAAACGAGTTCAGTAATATTGTTGTGCTTCGTACACTCTCAAAAGCGTTTGCACTTGCGGGTTTAAGAACAGGGTTTACTCTCGCTCAGGCTAGTGTATTAGGGCCTATTCGTAAAGTCATTGCACCGTATCCGGTATCGGGTGTGGTGGCTAGCATTGCAGCGCAAGCCATTGCCCCTGATTCGATTACCTCAATGCGTCGCCAAGTGACGATTTTAAATAGCTTAAAATTAAAGCTTATTGACTGGTTAAACGCCTCTCCTGCAGTATTAAAAATACTCACTGGTGAAGGCAACTTCGTTACTTTAAAATTAGCGAACAAGGATTACTTTAAACAAGCGCTTAAACAAGGCTTAGTAATGCGCGCCTTCACCTTGTTTAATGAAGACGACTGGCTACGTATTTCAATTGGTAATGAACAAGAATTAGAACAAGTAAAAATTTGGTTAGATGGCCTGCAATTGCCACAAACCGCAGCACAACAGGAAGTATCATGAGTAACCCCTATTTATTTATAGACCGCGATGGCACTATTATTGAAGAGCCAATCACCGACAAACAAGTCGACAGCCTTGAAAAACTAGCGTTTTTACCAGGTGTCATTCCTGCCTTATTGCAACTGCAAGCCGCAGGCTATCGTTTAGTGATGGTATCGAATCAAGATGGCTTGGGCACAGACAGCTTTCCAACTGCCGATTTTGATATTGCTCAAGACAAAATGATGGACATCTTACAAAGCCAAGGCATTAGCTTTGAGTCAGTACTAATTTGCCCACATTTTGATGAACAGAACTGTGATTGCCGTAAACCAAAAACAGGCTTACTAACCGAACTGATGCGCTCAGGCAAAGTTGATTTAGCACGTTCTTTTGTGATTGGTGATCGCCAAACCGATATTGGCCTTGCACAAAACTTATGTTGTGAAGGTATTTTATACGACGGCAGCTGGCCTGCCATTGTCACTAAGCTGACCACAGCCAACCGTGAAGGTCGCGTAACACGCAACACTAAAGAAACACAAATAGATGTAGCGGTTAACCTTGATCAAACAAAAAATGGCAGCATAGACACTGGCCTAGGTTTTTTTGATCACATGCTGGATCAAATTCGCACTCACGCCAACATTGGTTTAAACATTAAAGCCAAAGGCGATTTACACATAGACGAGCACCACCTTGTTGAAGACATTGGTATTGCTTTAGGTGTTGCCCTTAAACAGGCGCTTGGCACCAAATCGCAAATTGCGCGTTATGGTTTTGCCTTGCCTATGGATGAATGTAAAGCTGAGGCACAAATTGATTTATCAGGTCGTGCTTCATTTGTATTAAATGCCAACTTTAGTCGTGAAAAAGCCGGTGATTTAGACGTACAAATGGTTGAGCACTTTTTCAAAAGCTTAAGCGATAATGCAGCAATTAGCCTTATTTTATCGGTAAGTGACGGTAACTGTCATCACCAGGTGGAAGGCTTATTTAAAGCGTTTTCTCGTGCTTTGCGCATGGCTATTGCGCAAGATACCAGCCAACAAACAGCCAGCTCTAAGGGATGTTTATGATAGCGATAATTAATACCGGCTGTGCCAATATTAACTCAGTGCGGTTTGCATTTGAGCGTTTAGGGCAAAACCCTACGGTGATTACTTCGCCAGAACAATTAGCAGGCTATGAACGTGCTATTTTACCCGGTGTTGGTCATGCATCTGTTGCTATGAAGCGTTTGGTTGATAATGGTTGGCAGCAAGCAATTAACGAATATCAGCGCCCGCTAATGGGAATTTGCTTGGGGATGCAGTTACTGTGCGAAAGCACTGAAGAAGGTAACGTGCAATGCTTAGCTAAAATACCTGGCGAAGTGAAAGCACTTGATGTAGGGAGTTTAACGTCACCGCATATGGGCTGGAATAACTTAAGCATTAATAAAGAGCATGCACTTACTAAAGGGTTAACACAAGACGAGCAAGTGTACTTTGTTCATAGCTTTGCGCACACCGTAAACGACGCAACACTTGTAAGCGGCGAATACGGCCAAACCTTTTCAGCCATAGTTGCTAAAGACAACTACGCTGGCATGCAATTTCACCCTGAGCGCAGTGCAAAAGTAGGCACCCGTTTATTACAAAATTTTGTTGATTGGCAGTTATAAACAGCCCATTAACCAACAATAAAGAGATTATTTGTGATTATTCCAGCATTAGACGTATTACAAAATCAAATTGTTCGTTTATACCAAGGTAAATACGACACCGCCCAGTTTTATCCTTTTGAGCTTGGCGCACGGTTAAAAGAATACGCCGACAGCGGCGCAGGTAAATTGCACCTTGTAGATTTAGAAGGCGCACGCGATCCAAGTAAAAAACAGTGGCAACATATTCAAGCAGCAACAAAATCGCTTAACGTACCTTACCAAGTAGGTGGCGGTATTCGTTCAGAGCAAGACGTGAGCGATTGGCTAAAAGCAGGTGCAAACCAAGTGGTTATTGGCTCAATGGCAGTTGAAAAGCGTGAGCAAGTAAAAGCCTGGATTGAACAATTTGGCGCCGAGCACTTTGTAATTGCCCTTGATGTAAATAAAACAGCCACAGGATGGGCACCTGCTACTCACGGTTGGCTAAGTGAATCTGAGTTTGGTTTACTTGAGCTTGTAGATTTTTATGTAAGCTTGGGCGTTATTGACTTTTTATGCACGGACATCAGCAAAGATGGCACCATGTCAGGCCCTTCTTTTGCGCTTTATGAAGATTTAATTAATCATAATGCTAATATTAAAGTGCAAGCCTCAGGTGGGGTAAGCTCGTTAGATGATATTAAAAAGCTCAATGAACTTGGTGTGGGCGGCGTAATTTTAGGTAAGTCACTACTTGATGGCGCATTTAGTGTTGAGGAGGCGTTAGCATGTTATCAAAACGCATAATCCCGTGTTTAGATGTAAAGGACGGCCAAGTAGTAAAAGGCGTTAAATTTAAAGGCCATGAAATAGTGGGCGATATTTTAACAATGGCAAAAGCATACAGCGATGCTGGTGCCGATGAACTGGTTTTTTACGAAATCAGCGCAAGTGTTGAAAAACGCCTACTTGATGTTAACTGGGTTGAAAACATTGCCCGCCACATTGATATTCCATTTTGTGTGGCTGGCGGTATTAAATCGGTAGCCGATGCAGCACGGGTTTTAGAGCGTGGTGCCGATAAAATAAGTATCAACAGCCCTGCTATTGCACGCCCTGAACTCATAAAAGAGCTACACGATGAATTTGGTAAGCAATGTGTTGTTGTAGGTATTGACAGTTTTTACGATGAAGTAACCGGCGAATACTTAGTGTATCAATTAACCGGCGATCCTAATGCATCAAGCCGCACCCGTTACAAAACCGAGGAATGGGTTAAACGCGTACAAGACTTAGGTGCAGGCGAAATCGTTTTAAATTGTATGAACCAAGATGGTGTTCGCAACGGTTACGACAACGAGCAACTCAGCAAAATACGCCAGCTGTGTGATATTCCTTTAATCGCCTCAGGCGGTGCAGGCAGTATGCAAGATTTTGTTGATGTATTTCAACAAAGCGAAGTCGATGGCGCATTGGCAGCAAGCGTTTTTCACAAAAATGTGATTAACATTGGCGAATTAAAACAATATTTAACCGATAACCAAGTGGCAGCAAGATTATGCAATTAACACAAAAAAACCAAACCCAAGTTGATTTTGCTAAAAGCGAAATGATCCCTGCTATTGTTCAAGATGCCCGCTCTGGCGTTATTTTAATGCAAGGCTTTATGAACAGCGAAGCGTTAAAAGTTACGCTTGAGAGCAATAAAGTGACCTTTTATTCGCGTTCTAAATCGCGTTTATGGACTAAAGGCGAATCATCAGAAAACTACTTAAATGTGGTATCGGTTCATACCGATTGTGACTACGACTCAATTTTAGTAATGGCTAACCCAGAGGGCCCAACGTGCCACTTAGGCACACAAAGCTGCTTTGGCGATGATGTTAAACCAAGCTTAAGCTTTTTAGCACAATTAGAAGATGTCATTGTTGCTCGTAAAAGTGATGATCCAGCTAAAAGCTATACTGCGTCACTGTTCGCAGAAGACTTAAGCCGTAGCTGTCAAAAAGTAGGTGAAGAAGGTGTAGAAGTGGCGCTTGCGGCAATGAAACACGACAACAATGAACTTACCAACGAATCGGCCGATTTGTTGTATCACCTCGTTGTACTACTACAACGCCAAGGGTTAGAGCTCACTGATGTAGTTGCTTGCCTACAAGGTCGTCATAAGTAAATACAACGATTACTGTGTGCGCCATTATGTGGCGCACATCGTTATAAAAAGCCATAATTTTTCTTTTTAATTCAGCCTCTCAATAGCATTTATTCTCTCCCATAGGTATC
Source organism: Pseudoalteromonas sp. 3J6 (assembly GCF_903995135.1). Lineage (GTDB taxonomy): Bacteria > Pseudomonadota > Gammaproteobacteria > Enterobacterales > Alteromonadaceae > Pseudoalteromonas. The sequence goes on from NZ_LR877185.1 coordinate 1,619,590, forward strand.
CTTTAACTAGGGTCTGCTGACCTTTGCGGATTAATATTTGTTCAAACTAGGGGCGGTTTAATCCCGGCGCGAGGTTTGCAACCTAGTGGGCTCGATAACTGCTCCTGTGTTATTCTACTGGCTTACATCCATGTAAGAATAAGTCAAAACCGAGCAAAGCTTCCGCGTCCTGCTCACGCCCCTTACCTACATCCATGTAGGCAACAAAGAGTAAATCGCCTCTAGGCAGAACCCTTCGGGCAGCGCCTGTTTGGCATTGATGCTGCGTTATCGCCTATATATGTGGAATATTCACACTACTTAGGCTCTTCCTTGCCTAAATACCAAACAGACTGCTGCAAATTTAATCTCAAAAGGTCAACAGTCCCTAATTAACTTTGACTAAATTATTTATGCTTACCCGGTAACATAGAACCCAATACGCCATCTTGCTTTATTAAACCATGATAAAGTGCAGCGCTTACATGCATAAAAATAAACAGTAAAAATGCATAAGCAATTAAGCCATGTGCTTCACGAAAAAATGCATAGGTCTCAATATTTTTACTAACTAAATTAGGCAAAGTAAATATACCAAAAAAGCTCACAGAACGTTCATCAGCACTTTGCATTAACCAGCCTGAAATTGGCATTAAAATCATAGACGCATATAAGCCCACTTGGGTTAAATGTGCCGCTAAAGCTTGTGCTTTAGGCACACTTTGGGGTAATGCAGGGCTTTTATGCAGTACTTTATTAATTAATCTTATCGCCACTAATATCAGTGCTAACACGCCAAACGATTTATGTAGTTGTATAGCTTCTAATTGCCATACGGCTAAACTTTGTACCATCGATAAACCAAGAAATAACATAGAAAGTATAATTAATGCCATCGCCCAGTGAATAAGCATACTCGACGCTGAGTATTTAGTAATTGTGTTCATTGACTCGTTCCTGTGATTAATTATTTAAAAGTACTTCTTTAGCACGACGACGAAATGACTCTGCATACGCAGCGCCACGGGCACGTAAAATAGGATCGGCACTTGGCTCAATACCTGTTGGTAATACCAGCGGATCAAAGTTCATGTTTTCACATACCCCACCCTGTTGTGCTTGCAAGCGTGATATTACTAACGTACCAGCGTTAATGGTTTTGCGCGATTGTGGCCATAAAACAGTTGGGTTGTTTTCATCATCTTCTTCGGTTGCAAAGCTAAACAGCATATCGAACTTAACCGGAGACTGAGCTACTTGGTCTTTAAGTTGTAGTTGCAACGCATCTGGTGAATTATTATTAAGTGGTTGGATATTTTCATCACTTAATTGTGGTTTAGCAATCCAGCGTACGGCATGCTCTTCATCATTCTCATCCACCAAATAAAACGCATTGATACTGTGGTATTGCTCAGTGGCAAAGCTACTGGTTGGCGTGTAGCTTGCTTTCCAGTTATTAAAAGCAGCACTTTCAGGGTGCGCTGCAAAAAACGCTTTAATTTTTTCTGGGCTGCGCTTTTTAGTCACCGGATCGGGTGAAAGTGCTTGTAGTTGTTTAAAAAACGCTTCTGGCGTAGCTACCGCCATAACCGGAGGCGTATTCATTGCCACCCGCCATTCTTGGTTATCATCAGTAGTTATAGAAAACGCTAAACTACGCACAGGAGCTTTTAAATCAGGTGCAGTTGGATTATTACCCGCAATAGAAAAGCGACCTACAAAAGGAGTGGCCCCTAAATCAAATACCTTCGCTTGCGAATACTTAGCAAGCTCACCCGTTGACTCAAAAGAGCCTGCTAAACAAATACCTTTTGCGTGTGCTCGGCGAAATCCCTTATGGGTTTTATCACCTTGCTGTAAATTAACAAAATGCTTTGCAGTCACTGCGTCACGATTAAATGCACCAGTAAAATACAAAATAGTCAGGGCAAATAAGCTAATAATTGCTATTAAGATGATTTTTTTGCTCATGGTAGGATTTGACCTCGTATGATTATTTTTTGATGACTATGTTGGAATTTTTCATAGTTAAATTACACGCGAAAATAATGGCTAACCATTACTGAGTGATGCTTTGAGTTGAAGCGTTTTTATCAAGCAATACCTACATCACTCTTACAAGACCGCTCCTAAGCAATTAATATTTCAATTTAATTTGTAAAAAGTACAGTATGTAGCTTTAATACTATATAGCTAATATTTTAGGCGTCTGCTTTTAAAATGCTGATTGTTAATTATACTTAGCCCAACATAAAGCAAGTATTAAGTTGCACTTTTGGTGCTTTCTACAAAATCATACAAATTAAAACAAAACCGTACAGCAATAATAAATTATTGAAATTAGAATGTTATTTATTACCTACTACCTTACTGCTTCTTTTAAAGTAGTTATAGATTAATAACTTACATTTCAGGTAAATTCGAAAATAAACACAATTGGCTATTTTATAATTTTTACTGATTAAAAAATGCCAAAAATTAACAACGCACTTTTTATTTAAGGTAAACCATATGATCAAAACACGTTGTTTTACTCAATTTAATTTGATTAGTATCACGTTTCTACTTTTATTAGCCGGTTGCTCAGAAAGTGATGTCAGCACACAAAAACAAAACGAACCGCGTGCGGTTAAACTAATAACCATAGGTGATGTGTCGCAATCAAAAACGCTCACCTACCCCGCCACTATCGACACTATAAATAGCTCAAAGCTTGCTTTTCAGGTTAGCGGAAAGTTAGAAGCGCTTAACGTTATTGCTGCACAAAACGTAAACAAAGGCGATGTAATTGCTGTATTAGAACAACGAAACTTTATTAATGAGGTCAAGTCGAGCAAAATTCAGTTTGAAACAGCCGATAATGATTACCAACGTGGTTTGAAGCTCGTTAAAGATGGGGTTATTTCACAACGTGATATAGAGCAACTAAAATCTAAAAAAGAAGTAGCCGAATCGCAATATGACTCAGCGCAAAAAGCATTATCTGACAGTAAAATTATAGCGCCTTACGATGCCATTGTTGCAGAAGTACCGGTAAAGCAGCTTGAAAACATAAGTGCTGGGCAACACGTTGTTACTTTATTTGGTAAAGGTGAAATGGAAGCGGTGGTAAATATTCCCGCGTCTATTGTGGCCACAGTAGATTCTAAGCAGAACAATGTAGCCTCAGTAATTTTACAAGATGTATCAACTGCTCCCATTCCTGCAACATTTAGACGAGCCAATTTAGAAGCCGACTCAGCGAGTCAAACTTATGAAGTACGATTTGCTTTTGCTGTACCAAATAATCTTAATATATTGCCTGGCATGAATGCCAGTCTAAAAATCACCCGTGAAAGCAGCTCAAATACAACTCGCTTACTAGTGCCAACTTTTGCTATTTTTGAACAAAATGGTGAACACTTTGTATGGACGGTTGACGCTCAAACTATGCAAGCTTTTAAAACCCCCGTTACTATTGAAAATGGCATAGGTGAACAACTCATCGTCACTGACGGTTTAAGTGCTGGCGATGTAATTGTTGGTGCTGGTGCAAACTATGTAACTGAGGGTATGAAAGTACGTCCTTGGACTAAAGCATAGGAGCGCGGTAATGGATTTAGCAAAATGGACAATCAATAATAAGTTAATTAGTACCATACTCATTATTTTAACCCTGGGATTTGGTTTTTCATCCTATAAAAACATGCCTCGCTTTGAAGACCCCGAATTTATAATTCGAACCGCGCAGGTGTTTGTCTCCTACTCAGGTGCAAGCCCACTAGAAGTTGCAAAAGAGGTCACTGAGCCGCTAGAGCGTGCTATTCAAGAACTGCAAGAAGTTGATACTATATCATCTACCTCATCTACGGGCTTATCTGAAATTAAAGTAGAGATTAAATCAGAGTTTTCCCCGACTAAATCTGAGTTGCAAGTTATTTGGACTAAGCTCAGAAACAAAATAAATGACACACGTCCAACATTACCGCCTGGTACTGGCACGCCACAAGTTTATGATGATTTTGGTGATGTGTATGGCTTAAGCTATTTAATAACCTCCGAAGGATACTCACCCGACGAGTTACATGCCTACGCTAAAGATTTGCAAAGTGACATTTTACAAGTAGAGGGCGTAGCCAAAGTTGCTATGACAGGCGTGCAGCAAGAAGGCATATTTGTAGAAATAGCCCGTGAAGAGTTAGCCTCTTTAGGCGTTTCTATTAATAATATTTACGGCATTTTAGATGAGCAAAACGCTGTATTGAGCGCTGGTAACACTCAAATTGGCGATCAACGTATTTTTATCGACCCTACCGGAGAAATTAACTCCGTTGATACCATTAAAAATCTATTGGTTAGTGCCAGCGGTGAAGGTAAAACAATTTATCTTAAAGATATTGCCAATGTATACCGTGGCTTTCAAAGCCCAGCAACCAAGTTAGTCCGTTATAACTCTAAACCTGCAATTTCACTTGGGGTCGCCAGTGTCTTGGGTGCTAATGTGGTTAAAGTATTTGACCGCGTTGATGACAAAGTAAAACAAACTGAAAACCTCAGACCGCTGGGTATCACAGTGCATGAGTTTTACCACCAAGGTAAAGTAGTACAAGATTCAGTCGACAACTTTGTAGTGAATGTTTTAGTCGCACTGGTGATCGTAATGGTTACCCTGCTGCTATTTATGGGTTTGCGCTCAGGAATTATTATTGGCGCCGTATTACTGCTAACCATTTTTGCGACCCTTGCTACCATGGATTGGAGCGGCATACCCATGCATCGAATTTCTCTTGGTGCGCTGATTATCGCGCTAGGCATGATGGTTGATAACGCTATAGTTGTGACCGAAGGGATTTTAGTTGGTACACAAAAGGGCCGTAAAAAGTTAGAAATTGCTAGCGAAGTCGTCAAGCAAACTAAGTGGCCACTACTGGGTGGTACCTTGGTAGGCATTGTTGCTTTTGCGCCTATTGGTCTTGCCCCAGGTGATACCGCTGAATTTACCGGTCATTTATTCTGGGTTATTTTAATTTCTCTATTATACAGCTGGTTATTTGCCATTACCCTAACCCCCTTATTTTGTTATTGCTTGTTTAAAGAGCAAGATAACGACACCTCAGGCTCAGCGAAGCCAAATAAACTTATGGCACTTTATCAATCGGTAGTGGTGTCAGCACTGCATCATCGCTGGCTCAGTATTGCCGTTGTAGTTGCCACCTTTAGTGTGTCTATGTGGGGATTTCAATTTGTAAAATCAGGATTTTTTCCAGCTTCTACCACACCACAAATGGTGGTTGATTTTTGGCTACCGCAAGGTACCGATATTGAAAAAACCAAAAGAGATATGCTCAAGTTAGAGAAATTTGTAAAGCAACAAAATGGCGTTGAAGGTATACAAACGCTTATTGGCGGCGGCGGGCTTCGCTACATGCTTATTTATGGTAGTGAGTCACCAAACAGCTCTTACGGGCAAATTTTAGCTAAAGTCGATGACTACAAAAAGCTAGATAAACTTTTACCTACCGTACAAAATTACATTGACGATAACTTTGTCGATGCTCAAGGCAAAGCATGGCGCTTTGTAATGGGCCCAGGTGGGGGCTCTAAAATAGAAGCCACATTTAAAGGGCCAGACCCAGATGTATTAAGAGAGCTAGCAGCACAGGCAAAAGGAGTATTAATTGATGATGGCGGCGCCTTGTCTATTAAAGATACATGGCGACAACGCATTAGTGTTATTGAACCACAGTACTCAGCCATTAATGCGCAGCGCGCTGGTGTAACGCGTAAAGCGGTTGCTGAAGCCTTACAGCAGAACTTTTCTGGTCAAGTGGTTGGACAGTATCGTGAAGGTGAAGAGCTCATTCCTATTATTGTTAGAGCACCACAATCGGAACGTGTCGACATAAACGATATTGGCAACATTCAGGTACAAAGCAATATCACTGGTGAAACACTGCCCCTAGCGCAAGTAACCAATGGGTTTAAAACCGTCTGGCGCGATGGCATTTTAAAACGTGAAGACCGCGAATGGACTATAAAAGCTCAAGCGGATCCTCTGCCGGGTGAACTAGCCTCAGAGTTATTTAATCGGGTAAGGCCTAAAATAGAAGCCATTGACCTTCCTCAAGGGTATCGACTTGAATGGGATGGCGAATACGGACAATCGAAAGAGTCTAACGAAATGTTGGCCTCAACTATTCCAATGGGCTTTTTAGCCATGGTGCTGATTGTTATTGTGTTATTTAATGCTTTAAAACAACCAATTATTATTTGGCTTGTTGTGCCATTAGCCTTAATTGGTGTTGTGTTTGGGCTGGTAACCACACAAATACCACTAGAGTTTATGGGTATATTAGGATTACTGTCGCTCTCAGGTTTGTTAATTAAAAATGCCATTGTATTAGTAGATCAAATGGACATGGAAATTCGCCAAGGTAAACCTGCATATAATGCCATTATCGACTCGGCAAATAGTCGGGTAAGACCGGTAATGATGGGCACACTAACCACGGTATTAGGGGTTATTCCACTGTATTTTGATGCATTTTTCCAATCAATGTCTGTGGTTTTAGTATTCGGGTTACTGTTTGCTACCTTGCTTACATTAATCGTAATACCTGTTCTATACGCCATTTTTATGAATGTTAAACAAGACGAACAGGCAACTAATTAAACGCCAACAAAAATATGGCCATGCTTAGTAATAAGTCATGGCCATTTTATAAGCTTTGAGCAAAATAATTCATATAATTATCACAATTAACTTTTAAAAAATACTGCATATACAACATACCTTTCAAACCTTATAGCTACTAAAAACTCCCTCAGATACGGTTATTCTTTTTCAAAATAAACATTTTAATTTTAGTATTTTATAAATTTAAATAAGCATTGAAGCGGATACTTTTTTAAGGCATTAATTATCACTTTAAATTCTAGCTTTAGCGATTAACATAGCCGGAGTTCTATTATATGGTGAGGCTAAGAATTCATTGCATAGTAATGCATTAAGATTCATTCATTAAATTAACTATTCAAATTTATCAAATAAATAACATATCAAGTGCAGTCTATGCGTCTTCTATTTAGTCATACAAACGATAAATGTAAAAACAGCTTTATTTCAAATCAAAATTTTAAAAACTAGACATTCTCATGTTATCAAAACGCATAATTCCTTGTTTAGATGTAAAAGACGACTAAGTCGTTAAAGGTATTAAATTTAAAGGCCACGAAGTGGTTGGCGGTGTACTTACCCTAGCTAAAGCTTACAGCGAAGTCGGTGCTGATGAACTGGTGTTTTACGAGATCAGTGCAAGTGTTGAAAAACGCCTACTCGATGTCAATTTGGTGGAAAACATTGCCCGCCATATCGATATTCCATTTTGTGTAGCCGGTGGTATTAAATCGGTGGCCGATGCAGCTCGTGTGCTTGAACGTGGCGCTGACAAAATCAGTATTAATAGCCCTGCAATTGCGCGTCCAGAGCTAATAAAAGAATTACATGATGAGTTTGGCAAACAGTGTGTAGTTGTTGGCATTGACAGCTTTTTTGACGAAACAACCGGTGAATATCTAGTTTATCAGCTTACTGGCGATCCTAATGCGTCAAGCCGCACCCGTTATAAAACCGAAGAATGGGTTAAACGCCTACAAGACTTAGGTGCAGGCGAAATCGTTTTAAGTTGTATGAACCAAGATGGTGTTCGCAACGGTTACGACAACGAGCAACTCAGCAAAATACGCCAGCTGTGTGATATTTCTTTAATCGCCTCAGGCGGTGCAGGCAGCATGCAAGATTTTGTTGATGTATTTCAACAAAGCCAAGTAGATGGTACGCTCGCAGCCAGTGTTTTTCACAAAAACGTGATAAACATCGGTGAACTAAAACAATTTTTAATCGCTAACCAAGTGGCAGCAAGACTATGCAAGTAACCTTAGAAAACCAAACTCAAGTTGCTTTCGCTAAAAGCGAGATGATCCCTGCCATTGTTCAAGATGTCCGCTCTGGCGTAATTTTAATGCAAGGCTTTATGAACAGCGAAGCGCTAAAAGCTACACTGCGTCACTGTTCGCAGAAGACTTAAGCCGTAGCTGTCAAAAAGTAGGTAAAGAAGATGTAGAAGTGGCACTTGCAGCAATGAAACACGATAACAATGAACTTACAACGAATCGGCCGATTTGTTGTATCACCTTGTTGTACTATTACAACGACAAGGGTTAGAGCTCACTGGTGTAGCTGCTTGCCTACAAGGTCGTCATAAGTAAATATAACGATTACTGTGTGCGCCATTATTTGGCGCACATCGTTATAAAAAGCCATAATTTTTCTTTTTTAATTCAGACTCTCAATAGCATTTATTCTCTACCTTAGGTATCCTTGGTAGCAATTACAAAAGGATAGCGCACTATGAAAACTTATATATCGCTTATACTCACGGGCCTTATTTTATCTGGCTGTAGCAGTTTAACCAGTGAACAAAAAGCCAAATTAGACAGCTTAACGCCCTGTGAAAAAATGGATGGCTTAATAACCGAATTCGATAATCGCTTTGATGCGTTAAAAGACACTAAAGTACAAAACTCATATTTAGATGTGTGGACTGCAAAGTACAACGTTTTTGGCGATAACTGCCAAGTGACTAGCTTTAACAATCAAACTGTGACCTATCAATGCCAAGAAAGCTACAAAGATCAACAGCAAGCGGTAGCTATGCATCAACAAGCAATTGAACTCACTCGCCAATGTTTAACTAAAACAAACAACTGGTTAGAAACACAAAAAGAGTCAGAAACGTCGCTGCGTACCACCTTTGTACTTGATGATAAGTCGCCGGTTATTTCTGTTTATACCAGCAAAACGTTATCAAAAATTAAAACTTGGTCGACCTCTTTAGAAGTAGGAAAGCCCGTCGCCACTAAATAATAACGAGAGAATGTATGCGCCAAACACCCAGTAAACAATCCACTCATTTAAAAACAGACTGTATCGGTGAATGTTATAGAATGAATGGCTACTGCACTGGGTGCGGGCGCACTAGCGACGAAATATTCGACTGGATTATTTTAACTGACGAACAAAAAGAAACAATATTGGCCTCCCCTCGTGAAGACGTTAAAAAAGACTAGCTTAAATTTTTAACCGTTAAGGCGCATTACGCTGTGATGGGTCACGTTTAAAATCTTTGCTTAATTGCTTAGGATCTAACGCTTCACGTTGTTTGCTTGCGCCCTCAGCCCACCACATTAATTGATTAAAGGTGCGCGAAAAATAGCTATTCCACGATGTTTGCTCTGCCCTATTGTTTGCTTCACCACTTTCGATAAACACATCTTGCGCTTTTGGTACATGGATCATAGCTGATACCGGTAAACAACCCAGTTCACTTAAAAAACTGCGCATGCCAACAGCAGCGCGTACACCGCCCCATTGCCCTGCAGAATAGGTCACAATCGCGCTGGGTTTATAGCCAAATAAAGAACTACCAAAGTGGTTTAGCAAATTAGCGAGTGCCGGACTCATCGAATGATTATATTCAGGGCTTACCATAACAAAGCCATCGCTGGCTTTAATTTTTGCCGCTAAGTCATCAAGCTGTTTAGGTACCTCAGCCTGCGAATAAACAAAGTGCGGTTTAAACACAGGGTCTAAATCATAATCGAGCGGATCAATTAGCTCTATTTCATGCTCAGAGTAATGCTCAAGCAAATATCGCTCACATGCTTTCGCTACCCTTTCCCCTAAACGCACAGGTTTAGGTGGGGTACTTTTTCTAACCGAACCGAGAAAAATTAAAAATTTCATGTATCGGCACTCCTTTTTAATTGCAAAAATAAATACCTCAAAAAAGTTTGAGGTATTTACTGTACGATTTAGGCCTTATCGAGCGCTTGGCTTACATCGGCAATAATATCGTCAATGTTTTCAATACCCACCGATAAACGAATTAAATCGCGGCTAACGCCAGCATTGGCCAGCTCTTCATCATTTAATTGGCGGTGAGTGGTAGATGCTGGGTGGCAAGCAAGCGATTTAGCATCGCCAATATTTACCAAACGTAAAATCATGTTTAGAGCATCAATAAACCGCGTACCGGCTTCAAGGCCACCGGCAATACCAAAACTTAAAATACCTGACGCTTTACCATTGGTAATTTTTTGGCTCATTTCGTTATACGGGCTTGATTTTAATCCCGCATAATTAACCCAAAGCACCTTAGGATGGCTCTCTAAATATTCAGCAATTTTTTGCGCGTTTTCGCAGTGGCGATCCATTCTTAGCCCCAACGTTTCAAGGCCAATTAAAATATCAGATGCGTTTTTAGGCGCAAGCGCCGCACCGGTATTTCTAAGTGGTACAACGCGGCAACGACCAATAAACGCCGCCTCAGCAAACGCATCGGTATACACTACATTATGGTACGACGGATCAGGCTCATTCATCATCGCAAAACGAGTCGCATTGGCTTTCCAGTCAAACTTGCCCGAATCAACAATCATACCGCCAATCGCGGTTCCATGGCCGTTAATGTATTTAGTGAGTGAGTGCACTACAATATCGGCACCTAACTCAAATGGCCGACATAAATACGGCGTAGCCACAGTGTTATCTACAATTAAAGGCACCCCTTTGCTGTGGGCAATTTTCGCAAGGCGAGCAATATCAACTATATTCCCTGCAGGGTTACCAATCGACTCACAAAATACCGCACGGGTATTTTCATCAATAGCATTTTCAAAACCGTCAAAATCATCGGCTTTAATCATTCGCGCTTCTATACCTTGGCGCGGCAAGCTGTGGGCAAATAAATTATAAGTGCCGCCATACACTTGGCTGGTGCTTACAATATTAGTGCCCACTTCACATAAACATTGAATTGCATAAGTAATCGCCGCCATACCCGAGGCCACAGCCAACGCACCAATGCCACCTTCCATCGCGGCAATACGCTGCTCAAGTACCGCATTGGTCGGATTCATTATGCGGGTATAAATATTACCCGGCACTTTTAAATCAAATAAATCAGCACCGTGCTGGGTATTATCAAAGGTGTACGAAGAGGTGTTATAAATCGGCACCGCCGCCGACTTAGTGGTGGCTTCAGATTCATAACCATGGTGCAACGCTAAAGACTCAAGTTTCATAATTTATTCCTTCAATATAGTTACATCTAACGTAGCATTTAATGGTTACAAAGTGCACATGAAATATACTAAAGAATATTGAAGGAAATTGATTTAACGCTGTATCTAGCTAAATGTTAAAACTACCGTCGCTCATATATTCAATAAAATGAGCCAAGCGCGCATATTATTCCTCTAAGTATTTATTAAACACAATAAAAACTTAGTCATAGTAATATGTTAGGTAATTTGTTAAAACTATATAAAATAGAAAAGTGAGCGTGACATTGGCAGTGATATGCGCGATGAGCGCACTATTAAATTGTTACATGGTTACCCATATCATAAGGAGTCAATATGTTCAAAAAGGAAGTTGTAGAGTTTTCTGATAATTTAGAAAGTTTAAGAGATTTTATAGAATTGGTTGATGCACACCTAAATGAAAAAAATTCTGCGTTAATAGGGGAAAGTCCTACCGATTTTGCCCCTCTCATGTTACTCATGAAGCAAAAGCATCCTGAAGATTTTGATGAGAAAAAAATATCAAAGCTAGTTGATGGCTTTGGTTCTAAAATAGACTTTATTGATAATGAAGAAGAGAAGTCAACCAAAATTAAACTAGATCATGAAGGGAGTAAAAAATTTGCAGGTGCAATGAAAAGGCTTGCTAAAACTCAAAAAAGAAAAGCGAGCCTTCATCAAAGTTCACTTGTAACCATTATAAGTTATGTAGAGTGGTTTTTAGCTCAGCTTATTCACCGATATTACGAAAAAAATCCCAATGCAATCGGATTAAAAGATAAACAGTTAAGTTTAAATGACTTATATGAAATTGGCTCTATCGAGGATGCTAAGAAGTATTTAATCGATACCAAGGTCGAGTCTGTTTTAAGAGGAAGCTTTAAAGATTGGGTCACATTTTTAAAAGAACAAATGGGCTTATCTATGGGGTACTTGAAAGAGTCTGAAGAAATATTAATTGAAGCTTGTCAAAGAAGAAACCTGTACGTTCATAATGGTGGGGTTGTTAACTCTATATATATTAAAAACTGCCATTTTAAAGATAGTGATGCTCCTGAAATTGGTAATAAGTTAACGTGCGACAATGAGTATATTGAAGCTATTTTAACCTCTTTTGAAAAATCATTTCTCTTAATCTCTGCAGAGTTGTGGAAGAAATGTGAGCCTAAAAATAGAGATAGATTCAAAGTGCTTATTGAAATGGGTCACGATCACATTTGTAATGAACGTTATGACATAGGTAAATCCCTGTCATACTTTTTATGGGGTGATAAAGGACAAAAAGAAATAGACCAAATTGTAGCTCAAATTAACTATTGGCAATCGATTAAATGGAAAGGTGAGTTTTCTTCTATCCAAAAGGATGTTAAGAATACAGACTTCTCAGCAAAAGATTCTTTATTTATTCTTGCACAGCATACCTTGTTAGATGAATTCGATGAGGCTTTTGATTTAATTCCTGATGTATTAAAAACAGATAAGTTAAATTTTGAAAGCTTATCTGAGTGGCCTTTATTCAAAGAACTAAGGGCACAAGATAAATATAAAGATATTGTGAGCAAATTCGGTCCTTCATGTGATTAAACTGAGGAAGAGAACCAAGCAGTTCATTAGCCTTAACCATGTAACAAGCGCCTTAACTCCGACAATGTTTAGTTGTCATGGTTTTGGCAAACAACGCAAAAAGCCACGCCAACACATTGCGTGTTAGGCGGGCGTTAGGTAGCAAAGTGAAATCATACTTCATTCACAATGGTTATTCCGGTTGGTCATATGGAACACCAAGTGATCCACAGCTTATTTCTCGAGAGGATGCAGCAGAAATAATGCGGTGTGCAAAACTAACAGATGAACAAGTAGGTCAAACAATCCCTGCTGCTCAGTACGCAAACGCCGACGATTTATTATTTAAACTCACTGACAATAATAGGTTTATCTGTTTTGGTGACATCAATGCGTGCATGGACAAGCAACAATCAAAAATAGAGAACGCTTTGAAGATTGAATGGCATGCTACCTAACAAGCAAATCAAGCTCGTTCCCTGCGGTCACTGGGACAATTACTCGTTGGCGGCTACGCCATTTTCGCCAACAAGTAATTGCCCCTTATTAGGGTGTTATGTGAATAATCTACTACGGAGTTTCAATGAAAGGATTACTTTTAATATTATCATTTACTTTTGTTTTATCTGTTTCAGCAAGCGAAATTGACCTAGATAAATTTGCTCAAACCTACTTTAAAGCTATGGTCGCAACTCAAGCACCAAATGCTACGAAAGATGATCTAGAAAACTACTTTTCCTTACTTACTGATGATGTCGGTCATTCTCATTTACCATGGGTAACAGATGACTCAAGGTTACCTGATGGAAAGGAAGCAATGCGAAAAGGAATGCTATTTTATTTAGGTGCTCATACTGAATATAATGCCGAGTTACTTGATGTATTCATTTTTAATAACTCAGCTATTGCAATCAGGTATAAGAACAGCGCTAAAGGTATTCACCCTGAAAGTAAGCAGCCTCTGGCTTATACACAAACTATGATGGAAGTGCTCGAAATGGAAAACGGTAAAGTTGCTATTATTCGCAAATACCACGAGTAAAATTCACATAACAAGGACAAAATACAGTTGGTTTTGCTCCTTCGTCGCTAATTTTAACCAACTATTTTTTGCCCGTTATTAGGGTGTTTTATGTTTACAGGTGATTATGAATTTTCAAATCAGCAGAATTAATACAGAGATAGGAATTTTCCGCTTGTCAGGCGAACTCGAACAGATCAGCAGCACCAACAAACTGAACTACAAAAAGGTTGAGTTTATGGGGACTGATGGCTGGGTTGAATTAGAGTTAAGCTCTGAACATGGCCAACAGATTTTTTCTCGGATTGAAACTTCAGTCATAGAGCATCTTTTGGCAAACAGTTGAGTGCATTTACATGTGATTTCATCGCATAAAAATATGTTGCAGGCAGTGAAATTGTAAATATAACAAAGCGATATTTTAAGGAGGATTCAGGTTGTCATTTCCAGTTTTAGAGACAAATCGCTTAAGGTTAGATAAATTATCCAAAGAAGACTCAAATAGCTTATTTGAGTTATTCTCTGACAATTCAGTTGTCGAATACTATGATCTGGAAGCTTTCACTGAATTATCACAAGCGAGCAACTTAATAGAGCTCTTTAACTCTCGCTTTAATGAAAACTCTGGTATTCGTTGGGCTATTCGCCTAAAAGAAACAGATAAATTTATCGGAACTTGTGGCTTTAATACTTGGAGTCCAAAAATGAAAAATGCCGTACTTGGGTATGATTTATTGCCTCAGTATTGGGGCATGGGTTTGACCACTGAAGCAGTCCATCGAATAGTTAAAGCTGCATTTTTAGGTGAGCTATCTTGCGGTAAACTTAACCGAATACAAGGAGATACTGTTCCGGGGAACTTAGCATCTGAATCACTACTTCTAAAGGTTGGTTTCAAAGAGGAAGGTGTAAGACGCCAAAGTGGTTACTGGAAAAACCAGTTTCACGACCTTAAATGCTTTGGTTTAATTCAGTCCGAGTACCGTGAAGTATAACAAGCGTATTAAGCATGGGACTGCTAACCGTTTGCTCGGTTACGCTAAGCTACAGAGTTTAGCCAAGCATTTTTGCGCCCATTAGTAAGGCCTTAGGAGTAAAGTGAAATTCAAAGTTGCTAGTTTAATTCTGGCCTTATTTACATTGATAGGTTTGGGAGTGACTATATTTTCAGACTTTGAGAATATTGAAAGGTTGATCATTTGTTCTGTACTTTATGTATTAATACCAGCTTATGGTGCATATGGTACTTTTATAAGAAGCCGTACTGGAATATTAGTTTCTATGACCTTATTTCTTTTTCAGAGTATTCGGAGTGTTGGAAGTGATAGCTTAATTCCACATATTGCTCCTATAACAATTTCCTTTCCCTTTAGTGATTTCTCAAATGGTCAAGGGTATTTAATCGACTACTTTGCTATTTTTATGGCAATATTTTTAGCATGGTTACTTAAGGTGGTAATTACCCCTAATAAGTCATTAAACAGGGACAAATAACAGTTGATTTTTGTTCCTGTGTCGCATATTTTGACCAACTGATATTTCTCCATTAATGGGGCGTTATGTGTCAATCTCAATCAAACTAAGGAGTATTAAATGGAATTAGAAATAACATGGAAACGAGCCGCTCGAATTTGGTGGTCATATATTTGGCGCAACATCATAGCAATTATTGGAGCTGTTGTTATTGGCGCTATTGTCGGTGGCGTTTTAGGTTTTATTCTAGGTATGCTTGGTGCCTCTACTGATACGATTAAGTTAATTGTTCAACCTATTGGCTTCTTAATAGGCCTAGGAATTTCAATCATTCCATTAAAGCTTATTCTTGGTAAAAACTTTGGTGAGTTCCGCTTGGTTCTAATGAGTACTAGCGAAGAGTCCAACACATAACAAGGGTTTTCAGGGCGGACACAAAAAGCTGGCTGTTCGCTTCGCTCAAGTATAGCCAGCTTTCTTTAACCGCTTAAAGGGTGTCATGAAACCGAACATAAAAAGCAAAATTCCACTGGCGTTTTTAACTATTATATCTATTTGGTGGTGGTATTATTACGCATCGTCAAATGCGCTTAACGAATATGGAAATGCTAAATATGAGTGGCTATTTATGCTCGACACACTCTTGGTACTTCCAATTTTGTGCTTTCTTTGCGAATCCGATAAACAAAAAGCTCTTTGAAAACGGCTATTTTATGTTGTACTTCTGTGTTCATAGGAAGCCTTATCATTCCCGAACAAAATAAAGTTATTTTTCATTTTCTCGAAAGTGGCCGTTATTTTGTCTTAGCCATCATTCTTGTTTTGGAAGTCACAGCATTAGTTACTGTATGTTTAGCTGTCCAAGCTTCACTTGTGAACAAAGAAGATCCAGATTTAGCCGTAGCTAATCCTATCGAGAAAATTTTCGGCTCATCGCTGTTCAGCTCAATTCTGTCAATTGAAGGGCGCGTCTGGAGCTTTGCACTTTTTGCATCGCAAATAAAAAGTAGCGCATATCGTGGCGATCAGCATTTTTTCTACGATAAAAAAGATGGTGCTCAGAGTAACCTATTTGGCTTTATACTCCTTATTATTATCGAAATTCCACTTGTCCACTTACTCCTTCATTTTTTATGGTCAAGCATCGCCGCAAATATCACAACAGGACTTACGTTGTTCGGACTTATATTTTTCTTAGCCGAATACAAAGCCGTTGGTAAACGCCCCATTTCAATCCATGGGATAAACTTAATCATTCGTTACGGACTTTATGCGCCTTTAACCATACCATTAAAGAACGTATCTGAAATAAGTCTAAATAATTCGTTTGTGAAACGTTCGCGCAACGTAAAACGATTTAACTACTTTGGTGTTCCTAATGTTGCTATCAAACTCTGTTCTCCTATAAATGGAAAAACAAAAATATATTTAGGTGTAAATTCGCCAGAAGATTTTATCACCACCGTTAATCGTGCAAAAATCGCGGTATAACAACGATCGCTGAGTCACAAGCACGTGCGCAGCTTCGCTGTTTTTTCACACGTGTATACGCTCATATTGGAAGTTATGTGCTTCAATAAGTCTGAGCATTACTCAAGCAAGGAGAGAGTATTTTGACATTAGATGAATACAGAAAAGAATTTGAACAATCTTCAAACAGATCTATTTCAATGCCGGTTGCTGGAACCATAATTTGGGGTTTAGTTGGATTTCTAAGTACACTATTTAGCGCAAATGTTTCTATATATATTTTACTCTTTGCAACAGGCGGGATTTTTCCTATAGCTTTATTAATTGCTAAATTTAGAAAAGAGAACTTAGTTTCCTCATCCAACCCTTTAGCAAAACTAATGGGTTTATGCATAGTGATGGTTAATCTTCTTTGGGCTGTCCATATTCCATTACTTTTAAATGCACCTGAATTTGTTCCTTTGAGTTTAGGCGTTGGCTTAGGACTTCATTGGGTAGTATATTCTTGGATCGTTAAACACCCTGTTGGCTTAATTCATGCTGTGTTAAGAAGTATTTTAATTGTAGCCGCTTGGTATTTATTTCCTAACAGTAGTATCTTAGCTATCTCATGCGTTATCGTTTTAACTTATATAATAAGTATTTATCAAATGTTAACCAGGGATATGACAAACACCTAAACTCTGACAATGTCCTTAAAATCATTTGAACATAGAGAAGGCAATTAGTAGTAAATGAGTACCAAAACTCATTTAACTCTTGAATATCATCAGCACTCTCCCCATTGAGTTACTATAACAAGATGGAGTGATAAATGGATTTACTCAACGCTATTGATATTGAAGTATTTTATTATTTAGGTGGAATGTTACTCGCCTTAGTCGTTTTTCAGGGAATGTTTAAGTTAGTTACTTGGAGCAAAAAAATGCCAAAGGGGGCATTGGTCTTTTTAGCTTTTTTTCCATTAATATCAATCTACCCTATTCCTCCTCAAGAAATAAAAAAAATTGAAAGAATGAAGCAAAAACAAATTAAAAGCGAAGATGAAAGTGGTGATCCAGCTAATGAAGATGAAGTTATTTAATAACTAACATGCTAACTTAGAATTGTCTCAATTTAATCTGTTTTAACTTAACGTAAATAAATGGTACCAAGCCTTTGAAAATAAATAATAAAACTCTAGGTGTTTTGCTTTACCTATGCTTAGCCTTAATATTACTTTTGATTGCACTAAGTTATAGCAGTGGCCGATTATCGCACTCTTCACCTCTCAACTCAGTGGTAAAGGAACCAAATACATTAAAAGCAACTCCCCCCCTTAGTTTAAAACAAGAAACACTCGATGATTTATCCGATAAAAACACTATCGCCCCTATAGAAAAAGGCATACAAGATCAAAATAACCAACTTGCTGTAATGGCCATTCCACGCTGGAAACAACAAGGGCAACTAAAAACACATTTAGCGCACTTAAAAAATAAGGCTGACAAAGGCGATATTGACGCAAAGTATATTGTTGCAGCCAATTTAAGATATTGCTTTACTGCCCCTATTGATGATTTTGCCTTACAAGCAAAGCTAGAAGCCATAGCTGATTATACCTATGCAGGTGAAGCAATTGATGCTACGTTAGAAAAATTTGATTACTGTAGTGGAATTAATCAGGATCAACGTCGTGAGTTTTATTTATATTTTTATGATGCAGCGCAAAACGGATCTGTTGCAGCGCAACAAACATTTGCTGATATAACAGCAGAGTTTTATATGCAATCACAAGGTTTTAAAACACAAAACAGAGAGGAGTACATTAAAAAACGCGATGCATTCAAACTACAAAAAATCGCTTTTTTAGAGCAAGCAGCCAAGCATGGCAGTGAAAAGGCGTTAATGAAATTGTCGGCTTTGTATCATTCGCAACAAATCAGCGGTAATAGCTTAGCAAAGTCGTACGCATTAAATCGCCTAATGATGGAAATAACGGAAAACGGTGAACTATATAATCGTTATGCATGGTTTGAGCAACGGCAATACCCTCAGCTTTCACAGACTGAACTCAGTGAAGCCAACACTATTGTAAATAACTGGCTGGCAAACATTTATCAAAATGGCAGTCTTTACCCTTATGAATGATCAGACCATAGGTAATATAACCATAACGACTACCAACTCATACTGAGCTAGTGCATTTGGAGCCAAAGGGGTCAAATCTTGACTTCGGAGCCAAAGGGGTCGGAGCCAAAGGGGTCAAATCTTGACTTCAGACATTATAACTCCTGACCGTCTGCTCATGATATTTTGCTGCCAATCGTTAATACAAAACACTAATCATAATTGAGGCTGCCTTTGTTTACTGAGCTTCACTGTAATCGACCTAAGTAAAAAGTGACTACCCATGTTACGTTTAACATTTCCCCGCCATCACGCCCTGAAAATAAGGTATTGCTGAGTAATGTATTTCATGGATGAAATACAAGGCGTAACTTCACCAAGGATGGTGAATATACGCCGCTTACGTTCAAGCAATAGTTTATTTGAAGGATAAAGCGTGATGCTCGGGTGCGCTGAGAGTGTCCAGAGAGGGACCAGCGGCAGCCCCTCTTTGGCTGCCGTCGCCAGTGCGACAAAACCTCGAATAAGGTTTATTTAATCATTTACATCTAAGCCTTTAATTAACAAAAAACAACCAATCAATCAATTATGCAAAACATCAATATTAGCTAAAGCATGTGTGAAAAGCACAGTGTTGTTCTTCTAAAAGCGCAGCGCCTCTTAGCCCTCTTCGTGCATAAATCACTAAAAGACCTTATTAAACAAAGAGAAGTGAATGAGGAGTAAATGAGAAACCAAAACCACCAAACAACCTTGTTTTATATCTTCCTCTAAAAGCGCAGCGTCTCCTCGCCCTCTTTGTACATAAATCACTAAAAGACCTTATTTAACAAAGAGAAGTGAATGGGAGGCTTCGGGCTCCGAGGCGCGAGTAAAATGCTAATGCCCATAAATACGCGATATTAAATCGCTGCTACTAAAGACATTTACTGATAAAAACAATTTTTTCACCACAGATAATCTCGAGGCGCTTTGCGCTACACAGAGGTGGATTGATATCTTTTAAGTATTTCTCTGTGAACTCTGTGTCCTCGGTGGTAAATACTTATTTAGGCTTAACTCTGGCGCGATATGAAATCGCTGCTACAGAGCAATATATGGCTTTTTTACGTTCACTAAAAGCGCAGCGTCTCTGTGCTCTCTTCGTTCATAAATCACTAAATACCTTATTTCACAAAGAGAAGTGAATGAGCAGAAAACACTGTAATAACGTTTACTCGCTCAGGCTAAAAAAAAGTCGTTAGTTAGCTTGGTTTTTGGCTATTTTTCATCATTTCTAAATAGCGTCCTTCAATGAATTTTTTTTCTTTTGTAAGGTGCTTAAGTGCGTACTGGGTTTTTTCTAGCTCTTGCTTTAATGTGTCAAGCTCTTCACTACTTTCTGGCCCGTCAGTTTGTAACTGCAATTGCTGTAATAGTTGGTCTTGCTCTGCAATTTGCCTTTTATATTCGTTTAAAGTGTTAAGTAACTTTGTTTGATCGGGCGTTGAGGATGCATCTGCGTTTGATGTTTTATCACTATTTTCGCTTGCGGTTTTAAGCGCTTCGTAATCTGCTTGTAACTGGTCTTTTTCTTCTTGAAGCACAGTCACTGCATCATATTGTGCATAGAGTTTTTGACGGGTAACTTTTAATTTTTCAACACTTTTATCCAAATCCCCTTTAAGTTTGCGGATTAACTTATGCGAACGTTTTAATTTTTTATTGAGATCATCGATTAGCTGTTGTTCTTTTTCGGTAACATGATCTTTGGTTGATGAAGTAACCTCAGTTAATTGCTGTTGTAATAGCATTTGTACACTGATTAACTCAGCGATAGTTTTTCGATTATCGTTAACATAGCTCATGGCATTTTCAACAGACTCTCTGCACATAGCTAACGTCGCATCATCCATGTTTCCACTAGTTTTGACCATACTAAGTGCAAATGCCCGAAACTCCCTGAGTATCAGTAAAAGAATATAAAACCACGCGGCTAAAATAAGTAGCCCAAAATTTATAGCAATATAATGATAAACCTCTGGCGGAAATACGGCATATGGCATTATTTAGTTATCTTAAATTAAGTGTTTATTTACTAGAGTTTAGCGCTGTCAAAAAAATCTGCCATAATAACAACAACATTTAAAAAAAAGTTACCTGTGTGAAAATACTTATCGTGGATGATAGCCATGCAACACTTGAAATAGTACGCCGAGGGTTGGAAAAGTTTGGCTATCGGAAGTTATTAATAGAAAAAGCCAACAATGCTAAATCAGCGTTAACGCTGATTGGTAGTTGGCACCCCGATATTGTGCTTACAGACTGGCATATGCCTGATATGTGTGGAGTGACGCTATTACGTGCAATAAAGCAAAGACAACTTAATATAATAGTAGCAATGCTAACCACAGTTGATGAAAAGTCTCAAATTGAAGAAGCCATTAGCTTTGGCGCATCTTTTGTTCTATCAAAACCTTTTACTGATGAACAACTTCACGATAAATTATTACCTCTGGTGCAACTTGTAGAAAATAACGAAGTCATTCCTGATGAAATTGAATTAAATGATGATTTAGCGTTACCAAAGCTGTCGCAATTAGAACGGTTGTTTCATAAACATATAAGTCAGTCTTTAATCGTAAACACAATTCAACCGCAGGTATTCGATGAATCTAAAGTACCCTGTGTAATGGCTGTTTATGAGGATCCTAAAAGTCAAAAAGTACGCGCTATTGCCATACTTGATATTTATGCCGCCTGTGTAATGGCAAGTGGTTATAGTAGCTTGTCGGCTGAAGATATTAGTAACTCAATATTATCTGGCGTTGTAACAAATACAGCATTAAGCGCATGTAAAAAAGCATTAACGGAAACGGCTTTTGCCTTTTTAGACAAACGAACACGCGTTAGTTTACAAATCAAAACGGTCAAAGTGATTACCACACCTTTTCGTAAGCTCACTTTGCTGTATAAAACACCTGCTGAAAAGCGCATTGATTTTAGCTGCCAGCTTGAGGGCATGGCACAAGGTAAAATAATGTTGGTTGGCATTTAATAAATTAAACTTGCGTAGTTACCATTATAAAAAAGTTTAATTTTAAAAACACCATACCCCTACAAAAGCGCAGCGTCTCTGCACCCTCATGGTAAATCAATCACTTAAGGATCTTATTACACAAAGAGAAGTGAATGAGGAGTAAATGAGTAAATTGAACACCAAATTAGTGGCTGAAGGTTTACCCCGCGTTTCTATGCTTAATGTGCTAAGCCTGACGCGATATGAAATCGCTGCTACAGAACAATAGATTGCTTTTTTACGTCCGCTAAAACCGTATCGTCGCTTCGCTCTCTTTGTGAATAAATCACTTAAAGTTCTTATTTAACAAAGAGAAATGAATGAGCAGAAAATGAGTAACCAGAACAACCAAACAGCTTTAGTTTTTCTTACTCTAAAAGTGCAGCGTCTCTTCGCCCTCTTGTGCATAATTCATTAAAAGCTATTTGAACATGGAGAAGACATTGAGCAGAAAATGAGAAACCAAAACCATCACACAAAGCCGAGTGTCAGTGAAAAGTTAAATATTAGATCCCCCGAACCTCGTAGCTCGTAGCTCGTAGCTCGTAGCTTAAGTTAGATTAATCGCCAAAAATGTTTAAACAAAAAAGGCGCTTCCGGTTAAGGTAAGCGCCTTTTGTTATTTTAACTGCTACTTATTTTACGATTTTCATTTCGTCTAATAGGTTTTGGGCGTTATCTACTTTATCCATTACCCACAGCATGTAGCGTGAATCTATATGAATTGAGCGGTTTAGTTCTGGGTTGTAATCCCAATCACCAATAATGCTTTCGTACACACCGTCAAACAGTAAACCCACCAGCTCGGCATTGCCGTTAAGCGTTGGCGAACCTGAGTTACCGCCTGTTGTATCTACATTTGATAAAAAGTTAACTGGAACAGTATTCATGCCACCAGTGTAATCACCATAAAGCTTCGCTTTAATTTGCTCTTGCAGCTTTTTAGGCGCATTAAATGGGTCAACATCGGTGTTTTTAGCCAATAAGCCTTCAAGTGAAGTAAACGGCGTAGCCACTAATCCATCTTGCGGAGAATAACCGCCTACAGTGCCGTAAGTTACACGTAATGTGCTGTTTGCATCGGCGTAAACCGGTTTGTTTTGCGCTTTGTTAAAGGCAATAATTGCACTCATTAACTCTGGGCGAGCAGCTTGTAATTTACCTGCCAGGGCTTTTGACTTATCTTCCTCAGCTTTCATTACTGTGAATATGGCTTTTGCATATTGCATGAACGGGTCTTGGCTTTGGTTAAGCTGGCTCAGTGTTTGTTCAAATAATGAATTACGTACAATTTCATTATCTAGTCTTGATTGGGCATACATTTCATCTAGCAATGCACTTTGTTTTGCTTTATCAAAACCGTTTTCTAAAGCAAAAGCTTTATCAATTTCACTAAAACGCTCTGCTTTAGGTAATGCTGCATATTGCTCTAAAAAGTGCAGTAATATAGCTTTATCTACATTGGCATCAAAGCGACGTGACATACGCTCAAGAGAAGATTTAATACGCGGTAAATCGCGTTCTTGATAACCTGATTCGCGCTCACTATTTGGCTTTTGTTTTTCAACCGCTAAGCGATATAAACGACGTGCCGTGCTGATCATTTGTGAACGATGAACATAGCCTACCATACGGTCGCGCTCACTATGCTCTTGCGATTGAGCTACTAATGCCGATAACTCATTAAGCACATTCCCGTAGCGCTGTTTACGCTCGCTATCGCTGTTTATCCAGCTTGTAAGCTCTTGTTCAAACTGTTTTTTACGCTCAAACATGGTGCCTTTTTTGAAGCTTTCAATCATCGAACCATAGTTTTTAATGTAGTTGTTGTAACCGGCTATGGTGCTTTCGTAAGCAATACGCGCTTTACTGCCATCTTCTGAGTTTTCTTCAATTAGTGACACGTATTTAGTATTGTGCATGCGCGCTTTAGGGTAACTGTCGTTAAAAACATAATCGACCTCTGCCGCAATACGGTAGCGATTAGTACGCCCTGGGTAGCCAGTTACCATAACAAAGTCGCCCTCTTGCACGCCTTTAGCACTTACACTTAAGTAAGACTCTGGCACGTACGGTATGTTGTCTTCGCTGTACTCTGCTGGCTTGCCGTCTTTACCTACATAGGCGCGGTAAAAACCAAAATCGCCTGTGTGGCGCGGCCACATCCAGTTATCTATATCGCCACCGTATTTACCTACGCCCATGGCAGGTGCATACGCTAAACGTACATCTTTAATTTCCAGTGATTTAATCAGGTAAAACTCTAAACCACCATGAAACGAATACACATTACAACGGTAACTAGCATCAGCTTCACACTGTGCAACGAGTTCTTTTTGATTTTTTTCTAACGCATCATAGCGTGCTTTTGCGCTTAGCTCGTTAGTGCCGCTAATCACTTTATCGGTCACGTTGGTCACTGTTTCGGTTACGTACACACGTGAACCTGGCGCAGCTGGTAAATCTTCAGCCGGTGTTTTTGCTAAAAAGCCATTTTCTAAAATGTTATTTTCAGGCGTTGAATTATATTGTACCGAACCATAAATACAGTGATGGTTAGTTACAACTAAGCCTTTTGGCGAAACAAATGAGGCTGTACAACCGCCTAAGCTTATAACCGCATTCATTGGAAATTCGGTTAATTTTGAAATTGAATCAACGCTAATTTCAAGCCCTTTTGCTTTTAATATTGACTCGAGCTCTGGTAATTGATGAGGTTGCCACATGCCTTCATCGGCATGGACCGCAGAAGAAAGTGCCAGTGAACAGGTTGCTACCAATGTGGCAACAAGAGGTTTTAAACGCATTATAGAATCCCTTTTATTATTGAACCAGCAGATTACTCATTAAGTATGAGTTAGGTCAACTGCGCTGAGATAAATTGTTACAATATAGCGCTCAATAAACAAAAAAGGAGCTCAGGGTTTGTGACCCTAAGCTCCTTTTTAAACAATATGATATACAATATTAGTCGTCTTTTTTCACATCATTTGGATGCGCTACACCCATCCATGCTTTAAACAGCGCTTTTTGCTCAGCAGAGGCATTTTTATTAGCGACTACTTTTTTAGGTTTGTCGAAATCTTCAGACAACACAAGCTCAGTCGACATCAAAGTGTCACGGCGAATAAAATCAACAGTTACCTTGTCCCCTGCTTTAAAGGTTTCTAGGCTGGCGGTTAAGTCTTTCCCTACATGTTTTTTGTTAATAGCAACGAGTTTATCGTCGGTGGTTAAACCACCTTGCCATGCTGCACCATCGCGACGTACATGAGTAAGGGTGAGCAATTCACCGGTATTTTTAGTAAAGGCATCTAAACTTGGTGTAGCCTTGGCTTTTTCAGGCAGCTCAAAGCTCAAACCTACTTTTGCCAGTAATTCATCAAAATCTAAGCTGGCTGGTGTGCTAACATTTGCTTGCCACCAATTACTGTAATCACGCCCTGTTAGCTGCTTTAAAATTGCTAATACGTCTTTCTCAGTAAAACCCGCTGGTAGCTTATGCTGCTTATAAAGTTCGTTATGTACATTTTTATAGCTTATTTTACCTTGGCTTTTTTCTAGTAGGTCGATATCTAACGCCATCGACAATAACGAGCCTTCAAGGTAAATATTAGTGCCGTAGTTACGTGCATGATCGCCACCTTGATTTATCCATTTATCAAAGCTGGTTTCGCTAGCACTTTGCACTTCACGCCCTGGGGTTGTGAGATGGCGATTAATGGTTTTACTGAAGTTCTTAAAAAACTCATCGGTGGTTTGAATGCCTGAGCGCACTAATAAATGGTCTTCAAAATAGCTGGTAGACCCTTCAGCAATCCACAGCAGTTTTGAATAATTAATATTGGTATAGTCGTATGGCGCAAGCCCTTTAGGACGGTACGCTTTTACATTCCAAGTATGAATAAATTCATGTGCCGCTGTGCTTATAAAAGCTAAATAGTCTTCACGTTTAGCAAAGCGATCCCGTGGGCGTTGAATAATAGTTGAATTTAAGTGTTCAGTTGCGCCGCCCGCGCCCGATGTAGCATGTACCATAAATACATAACGCTCATACGGGTAGCTGTCCCAAATTACATTGCCCGTTGCTACAAGCTTTTTTAAATCGGTTAGCATCAGTTCTATGTCGTAATTACCTTCGCCCCACACTACTAGTTCGTACTCACGGCCATCAACTTCAAAAGTACGCAGTTCATTAACACCGGTTTCTATTGGTGAATCAACTAGCACGTCGTAGTCGCTGGCTTTAAAGCTGTGTTTATTCTTATAGTTTTCCATACCCGACACAGAGCGCCATGCTTTAGGTACGTTTAATTCAACCGTAACGGGCTCTTGGCGAAATGATTCGCTGAACATAAAAAAGCCAGATGCGTCAACAAACGCGTGGCTGTCGTCAATATGACGAGCGCGCTTACCTAGCTCATTGGCATACACTTGGTAATCAACATTGACTTGAGTCGGCTCATTTAAATGAACACGCCATGTGCTGTGGTCTATTTTTTCCCACTTTAATGCATTACCTTCATCGTCGCTGGCTTTAAAATAGCGAACGCCATTGGCAAGGTTTAAAATTTCGTAGCGACCAGTACGCCATGCTGGCAATTTTACATCTAAATAAGACTGCGCCGTTTTAGGAAACTCTACATTTACATCACCTAAATGATGTTCTGGCTGAGAGATATTTAAAGCGTAGTTAACGTCGGCAAATACAGGTGCTGAACAGGCAGCTAAAATTGATAAGGCAAGTAGCTTTTTCATGAAGGCTCTTTTTTATATAACGTATTGTTGTACCAAGGTTAACAAGACCCATTTTAAAAGTGAATTAAAAGCGGTAAATGCACTTATATTTAAGATCGCTCGTATTTTGTTATTAAAAACATTAAGTTTTTGATCTCATCCCTACTATTAATATGTTTTTGTTGTAAACTAAAACAATAAAGGTATTAAGATAATGGTGTGTAGGTGTCTAGGAGCTCCAATACGGTGGAACAAAAACTAAAGCAAGCAATCGACAGTAGAAAAGTAGTAGAAAGTGCTCGCCAACATCAAGTGAGTACGCTTTCTAATTTTGCAGCTAAGTTATCTTTAAGCTGTAAGGGACTTGATACTGAGCTTGATAACCGCCTAGCTAAGTTTCGAAGCGCATTAAACAAAGGAATGGGTTATGAAGACTTTGCTCCTTTGGTGGATGATATTTTAGCTTTGCTAAAAAACCAAGAAGCCATTCAACTAGCACATCAACGTGATCTTCTCACCAGTGTACAAAATGCAGGTAAGCAATTACAACAAACCAAAGGTTTACCTAACGATACCCGCAGAACACTGCGCCACTTACTCGATAACGAGCTAGACGATATTCAATCTGTACATGGTTTTATACCTGTTTTAAATCAGCTGATCACTTTTTATCATCAAGCTTTAATAGCTAAAAGCAACGATACCTTTGAGCCTCCAAATCTTAGTGCTCTCACTGAAAAGCTATTTAAATTAGTTAGTCAGTTAGTACTTGAAGAAGAAGCCAACGATGAGCTGTATCTAATAAAAAAACGTATCGCTAAAAATAAAGCCGTAGACCAACTTCTTGATGCAGCAATTGATGTAATCACACTCATTGTACAAAGCATTCAAGTTGAGCGTGCGTCAGCGCAAAGCTTTTTAACTTCATTAAACCAAACGCTTGGAGAACTACATAGTTCATTAGTTTCAACCAGAGAACATTCTGAATCGATGAATGTTGAATTCGAATCAATTAATCAACGAATTGGTGAAAAATTAAAAAATTTAAATACACAAACAAATAAAGCAACATCAATTACAGAATTAAAGCAATTGGTTGAAAATGAGTTACGCTCATTGAGTGCAGACATTCTAGAAAAAGAACAACTGGAACAAAAAGATCGCCAAATTTTAATTTCTAGCTTTGCACAAATAAACGATAGAATTGGCAGTTTAGAAAACAAAGTTAGTAATTATAAAAAACGTTTAAATGAACAACGCTTTAAAAGTTTACTCGACAGTCTTACCAAGTTACCTAATCGAGCAGCCTTTGACGAACGCTACAATCACGAAATTAATTTGTTTAATGAACAACCGTCAGACATAACCTTAGTGGTTATTGATGTTGATCATTTCAAATCAATTAACGATCGCTTTGGTCACACAGCAGGTGATATTACCCTACAAGTGATTGCCAAAGCGCTGCAAAAATCGATTAGACAAACTGACTTTATTGCCCGTTATGGCGGCGAAGAGTTTGTGTTATTAATGCCTCGTACATCACTTGATAACGCTGTCGAGCATCTCAATAAATTAAGACTGTCGATTAAAAAGATCCCATTTAAATTTAAAGACAAACAAATTCAAATTACCGTTTCGTTAGGCGCAACCCAATTTGAAGTGGGTGATACGCCTCTAAAAGCGTTTGATAGAGCCGATGAAGCTCTATACGATGCTAAAAACTCAGGCCGGGATCGTCTGTGTATTAGTAAATAGTGTTATGCACTTTTACCATTGAGTATAAGGCATAACTACGCAGTAAATTTACCCAAGAAGTTTCAAGGAGAATGTCGATGCTAATACAATTAAACCCTACAGGGGTATTAGACTTATTGTCGCAGCTAGAAGTAGACTTACTCGAGCAATCATCAACCAGCGAACGCTACAGGCTATTTAGAAACTGTGTATTGGCCGTGCTTAATGTAGGCAGCCACACCGATGTAAGCAATGATATTTACGATAAACATAAAGATTTTGATATACGCTTGGTCAGCCGTGAACGCGGTATAAAAATTGAATTAGAAAATCCTCCGCAAACAGCCTTTGTTGATGGCCACATAGTAACTGGTATACATGAGCACATATTTTCGGTTATTCGCGATATTTTGTTTATTTGCCAAAAGTATGAAAAAAACCTGCAGGAAACAAAAGCCATTACTCACATGGTTTTTGACATGCTAAGAAATGCCGACGCACTTAAAGTAAATAGCGAACCTAACATGATTGTGTGTTGGGGTGGCCATTCGATTAACGAAGTCGAATATAAATACACTAAACAAGTTGGCTATGAACTGGGGTTACGTGGGTTAAATATTTGTACCGGCTGTGGGCCTGGTGCAATGAAAGGCCCAATGAAAGGCGCAACCATTGGCCATGCAAAGCAACGTATTACCAATAATCGTTATTTAGGTTTAACTGAGCCAAGCATTATAGCGGCAGAGCCCCCCAATCCGATTGTAAATGAACTGGTTATTTTACCCGATATTGAAAAACGTCTTGAGGCATTTATTCGTACCGCACATGCCATTATAATTTTTCCAGGTGGCGCAGGTACAGCCGAAGAGTTGCTATATTTATTAGGTATTTTGTTACACCCCGAAAACGAAAAGCAATGTTTACCGGTTATTTTAACTGGCCCTAAACACAGCAAAGCTTACTTTGAAGAGCTTTGTAAGTTTATTCAAATGACTTTAGGCGATGCCGCACTGAGTAAATTTGAAGTGATTATTGATGATCCTCAATTAGTTAGCCAAAAGCTTAAATCGGCCATGAGCGGAGTTCGCGAATATCGTAAAAGCCAAGGCGATGCTTATTACTTTAATTGGACGTTGAAAATAGAAAATGATTTTCAGCAGCCTTTTTACCCAACTCATGAAGCCATGGCGTCACTTGATTTACATCTTGATCAGCCCAAACAACAGCTTGCAGCTAATTTACGCCGTGCGTTTTCGGGAATTGTTGCAGGTAATGTGAAAGAAGAAGGCTTAAATGTAATTAACGAGCATGGCCCCTATGTACTAAGTGGTGAGCCTGATTTAATGAAAGCAATGGACAAACTTTTACAAGCGTTTGTAGAACAAGGTAGAATGAAACTTCCCGGAAGTAAGTATATCCCTTGTTATACAATAAAAGCGTGAGTTTATAATTGAATCCCCATTTACTCCTTATTGATGCGCTTAATTTAATTAGGCGCATTTATGCTGTTGATGCAAACCAAAGCCATCATAGCGACGAACACATGTTAAAAGCATGCTGTGCCCGAGTTGCACATGCATGCAAAAAGCTTTTAACAACCACCAATGCAACCCATGCAATAGCCGTTTTTGATGGTGACAAAAGCTGGCGTTACCACTTTTATAAAGACTACAAACATTCGCGTGCTCCTATGCCAGAGACTCTAAAAAGCGCGTTACCTCATTTTAAAGCGGCCATTGAAGAAACCGGTATTGTGGTATTTGAACCGACTAACGATGAAGCCGACGATATTATTGCGACTTTAGCGCATAAAGCCGCTAATAATCAGATAAACAATACCATTGTCTCTACGGATAAAGGATTTTTACCTCATTTGAATGAGCATATTGAAGTATACGATTACTTTAAAAAGCAGCACCTGAATAAAGAACATATTGAAGAGCGCTTTGCTGTCGCTCAACATAAACTCATCGACTTTTGGGCACTCGCAGGCGATAAAACCAATGACATTCCGGGTGTTAAAGGTATTGGTGTTAAATCTGCGCAGCAATTGGTTAATCAATATAGCTCTATTGAAGAAGCGTTAAAGGATGAATCGTTAAACGCGCGGTTACAAAAAAAGCTGAATGAAGATATGGATATGTTTATTATTTCTAAGCAGTTGGTGAGTTTGCGTACAGATATCCATTTAGGCTTTAGTTTAAAGCAGTTAAGGCTTAATTAGTCGCAAGTTAATAGCACTGCACTTTAGCAGTACGTATACTAGTAATAGGTGTTTTGATCTGGGTTGGCAATGTTTAAAAAGTTTTTTAGGTATTTAATATTAGGATTAGGTTTATATGCACTAATAGCCACGACGGTTATTATGTTTTATAAAGACGATCCACAAGCTATGATTTGGCAAGATAGAGAAGCTTTTAATAAACGCTATATAGAGAAATTGCGCTTGGAAGATACCTTTACGCTAAATAATGTGCTTGAATACTTAGGTAGTCCAGATTTAACCTATGCTAAACGTGATGGCGAGCAAGTATGGCAAGTAATTTTTTATCGCACCCAACATAAAACCTCTGACGGCATCACCACCATGGATGAATGTACTGGGTTGCTATTTAAAAATGGCCAACTAATAATGTGGGGCCCAAGTGCTTATGAAAAATACCTTGAGCATAATGACGGGAAAACTTAATGGAAGCTCCACTGTCGGGTAAACTAAAAAAACTACTCGAAAGCACACAATTGCTTTTAAGCTCCCATAACAACAAAAGTCAGTGGCATACCTTTTACCCTCTTGTGTGTAAACTATCAGAGCAATACGCAGCGTTATACAAACAAAACCCAGCGGCCTTACAAACTCAGTTAAATCTATATAAAACACAGTATAGTTACGCAACCAATTTAGTCGTTAATCAGTGTGTATTAACCTGTGCTTTGTGTAGTAGCCAAAACTACGACAACGATTTAACCGAGCTTTATATTAGTGCTTCACTGGTTGAGCACCTTTGTGTTGCTAAGCAATTAAATAAGCTAACTCAACAGCAAGCGTTTAACGAAGCCGATAAAAAAATATGGTCGTTACGCCATAAGCTTGCTGCCAAAGTACTATTAACGGCTAAGCAACCTGCACATAAAATTGCCCATATTTTGGCTAAACTCAGCAAATACAAACATGCATTATTAGATACACCTAAAATTATGCTTTATGACGGTGCTAGTGTGGTGGTTGCTTTAGCAAATATACTAGCGCTTAACGTTACTTGTAATACAAAGCAACAGCACATAAATTTTTATAAAGCGGTCGCTGATTTATATATAAGAACCCCTAACTCATTTGCACAAGCGTTATTAAAAGCGTTAGTCGCTCATATAGGACGATATATACCAGGCAGCCAAGTTGTTTATGCCGACCAAGCTATGGTTTATTTAGCCACTGATACACAAGGCCGACATATTATAGTTAATAACGCCAATACTAAAATGGCATGGTATCGTATAAAAGCGTCCTTAGTGGATGACTCAAAAGCATGGGAATGCAACGATAATCGCTTATTTTTAAAAATATGGGACAGTGAACATCTTAATATCCCGCATAATAATCACTCTGCACAAACGCCTTTGTATCAGTTAGTAAAACAAATAAAAACGCAAAAAGAATACAGTTTTAAAGCTTTAAACACCTTACTTACTCCCTACCCTGATGTTGTAAAGTCAGTGTGTTTAGCAGTAAAGCACTACAATAAAGAGCGATTAGCCGCTAAAGATTTAAGGCACAGCTTATCTATGGTGGGTTACGATAAAGCACCCGCTATTATTCAAGGGGTCGTGTTTGAACAATTAGTAAATAGCATTGCTCATCCTCTACATGCTTTTTTATACACCCGTATTAGCTGTTTAGTAAATATATTAGAGCTATTAGTTAAATATAATCCTAGCGTTCAAAGTGAGCGTATTAGCTTAAGCTTATATGCCTATTTATATTATGTACTGATACATTACAGCCCTGATGTTTCAAGAAAAATCACCATAGATCAAACACCGAATAAAGCTCTTGATACACCGTTTAGTACATTTTTTGGTATAAACAACATAGATGCTTCTCATTTAAACAGTGAGCTTAATGAATTACTTAGTGGCGACCCATGGGGATCGGCTTTATTAAAAGCTGAGCAACTCCCTAAAAAGCAGCTTGATGATGCTAGTCAATTATGGGCAGCATTGAAAGTTGTGGCGCAGCGTATATTAAAACCCAACCAGCCATTAACAGCGTGGCAACAACAAACATTGAATCAACAACTTCGTCGCCATGGCTGGCAAACTGAGGTAGATTTTAATCAATCACTGCTGCGCTTAGGGTTACACAATAGTATTTAGCTGACTTATTATCACTATAACTTAAAGTTATACCCTGTATTCATACTATAAACTGGCAAAATGAGTGATATATTGGTATAAATGCCGGCTTAAATTTAGCACCCCTGTCATATAAGTAGTCTAGACTCTGAAAGTGTTTATTATTTATATGTGTATCCAAATCTTTAAAGGAAAAGTTCATGGCCAAACAAACCATAACAGTGATCAAAGGCGACGGCATCGGCCCAAGCATTATCGACTCAGCACTTGAAATACTAAAAGCCGCAGGATGCGATTTTGATTATGAATTTGTTGACGCTGGCCTAGCTGCGCTTGAAAAAACAGGCGAGTTGCTTCCACAAGAAACAATTGACACAATTGCTAAGAATAAAATTACCTTAAAAGGTCCATTAACCACGCCTGTGGGCGAAGGTTTTACATCAATCAACGTAACACTTCGTAAGCAATTTGGTTTATACGCTAATGTACGCCCGGTTAAATCGTTTGCCGGTACCAAAGCACGTTACGACGATATTGATATCATCACTATTCGTGAAAACACACAAGGCATGTATTCAGGTGCAGGCCAAGTTGTATCAGAAGATGGGACTGAAGCTGAAGCAAAATCAGTGATCACTCGCGAAGGCGCAGAAAAAATTGTTACATTCGCATACGAACTTGCTGTGCGTGAAGGCCGTAAAAAAGTGACCGCTGTACATAAAGCAAATATTTTAAAATCAACCTCTGGGTTATTCTTAAAAGTAGCGCGCGAAGTAGCTGAGCGTTACCCAGAAATTGAATCAACTGAAATGATTGTTGATGCAACATGTATGAAGCTTGTAATGACCCCTGAAGAGTTTGACGTTGTCGTTACAACTAACTTATTCGGCGATATCTTATCTGACTTATGTGCGGGCTTAGTTGGCGGTTTAGGCATGGCGCCTGGTGCAAACATTGGCGAAGATGCTGCTATTTTTGAAGCTGTTCACGGTAGTGCGCCGGATATTGCTGGTAAAAACCTTGCGAACCCAACGTCAGTAATTTTAGCCTCTATTCAAATGCTAGAGCATTTAAACATGGGCGATACAGCTGAGCGTATACGTAGTGCTGTTGCTGATGTAATTAAATCAGGCGACCGTACTACTCGTGATCTAGGCGGCAGCCACGGCACTACTGATTTCACACAATCAGTAATTGACCGTCTGTAATTAATACTGTTAGATTAATAAGCCAGCATTAGCTGGCTTTTTTTATGTCTAAGAAATACCGTATTTATGCGTTTTAACCACCTTCCTCAAGCCCAACCACAACAGAAATCTGCATAATATCTGCTAATAAGTAAGAAAAACTCACAAAAAATAGACTAATAGATTAAAATGAATTAAAAAATGAAATTTTAATCTAAAAATGCAGTTTTTGGTTGACATAAGTACTCAAAAGCCTTAAAAATAACCACATACAAAAATTGTAATTTAAACAGCATTTTATTTTAAGAGCAAAACATCATGAATACACAATTTCGCCTTTTAGTCTTACTCGTACTGGTCTTAGTGATAAGCCCAGCGGGGATGTATTAAAAGGTGAAAAATGCTTTTTAAAACCCTCGCACTACGCGGGGGTTTTTTTTTGCATATAATCAACAGAGGAATGAGGATGAGTAGACAAGAATATAATGGCTCTGAATTGGTTGTTAAGTCATTAAAAGAGCTAAAGGTAAAGTATATATTTGGTTACCCCGGTGGCTCAGTATTAGATTTATACGACGCACTTTTTCAGCAAGATGATATTGAGCACATTTTAGTACGCCATGAACAAGCGGCTACACACATGGCCGATGGCTACGCAAGAGCAACCGGTGAAGTGGGTGTTGTACTTGCTACATCCGGACCTGGTGCAACAAACTGTGTAACAGGCATAGCAACTGCGTATATGGATTCAATTCCTATGGTAGTATTATCAGGTCAAGTGCCAACAAATCTTATTGGCGATGACGCGTTTCAAGAAACCGATATTGTTGGTTGCTCTCGCCCTATTGTAAAGCATAGCTTTAATTGTAGAAGTGCTAGTGAAATTCCCAATATACTTGCCAAAGCTTTTTATATTGCCAGCACAGGACGCCCTGGTCCTGTTGTAGTAGAGCTTCCTAAAGACATGCTTAATCCAGAACTAACTTTTGCTTACAACTTTCCAGCGGCAACTGAGCTCAGAACCTATAATCCAAATACAAAGGGTCATTCTAAACAAATTCGTAAAGCTGTTACTGCTATTTTAGAAGCGAAGAAACTGGTTATCTACTCGGGTGGCGGTATTGTGCTTTCAAACACCTCAGAGCAACTAACTCATTTAGTCGAGTCACTTAACGCCCCTATTACCAACACGCTTATGGGACTAGGTGGTATATCGGGCATTCACCCTAACTTTATTGGTATGTTAGGTATGCACGGTACATTAGAAGCAAATAAAGCCATGGCCAATGCCGATGTTATTTTGGCGCTTGGCGCACGATTCGATGATCGGGTTACTAATAACGTTCAAAAATTCTGCCCTAATGCCACTATTGTACATGTAGATGTCGATCCAACCTCTATTTCTAAAACTATTAAATCTCATATTCCTGTTGTTGGCTGTTTGGCAACGGTACTTGAGCAATTACAAACTGCCATAGATAACAGTCCAATTAAAATTGATCGCAGTGCACAAGAAGATTGGTGGCGACAAGTGATCAGCTGGCGTGAACAAAAATGCCTTAGTTACAATAATGATGGTGACAAAATTAAACCTCAAGCAGTTATCGAGGCAATATATGAAGCCACTAACGGAGATGCTTATGTTAGCTCTGATGTTGGCCAACACCAAATGTTTGCGGCGCAGTATTACCCATTTAAACACCCTCGCCAGTGGATCAATTCAGGTGGCCTAGGGACTATGGGTTTTGGATTACCTGCGGCAATGGGCGTTAAACTGGCTTTTCCTGAAAAAGAGTCTTTATGTGTAACTGGCGACGGCTCTATTCAAATGAACATCCAAGAGCTATCAACCTGTTTACAGTATAACTTAGCAGTAAAGGTGATCTCCTTAAATAACCGCTCACTGGGTATGGTCAGACAATGGCAAGACATGATTTATGGTGGCAGACACTCTTCATCGTATATGGAGTCTTTACCTGATTTTGTAAAGCTTGTTGAAAGCTATGGCCATGTAGGGATCAGGGTAAACACCCTTGATGAATTACAACCTGCGATAGACAAAGCAATGTCGATCACTGATAGATTAGTATTTTTAGATATTTTAGTAGACGAAAAAGAACATGTTTACCCGATGCAAATTAAGCATGGTGGCATAGACGAGATGTGGTTAAGAAAAGGAGTGAAAGCATAATGCGTCGTATATTATCTATATTATTAGAGAACGAACCTGGTGCGTTATCACGTATAGTGGGGCTTTTTTCTCAACGAGCATACAATATTGATAGCTTAACGGTGGGCACTACAGATGATGAGTCTCTTTCTCGTATTACGGTAACCACTAAAGGCGATGACAGAATTGTTGAGCAAATAACGAAGCAAGTAAACAAACTGGTCGATGTACTTAAAGTTATTGATTTAACTGAAATGAGTCACATAGAGCGCGAACTTCTGTTAGTAAAAGTCTTTGCCAAAGATGAAGCGACTCGTGCGGCAGTTACCCGCGTTGTTGATGTATTTCAGGGGGCTATTTTAGATATGGGCCGCCAAAGTTACAGCCTTCAATTAGTAAGCAGCACCGATAAAATAGAATCGTTTTTGGATACCTTACGCCACGAAACCGACATTATAGAAGTAGTTCGCTCAGGTGCGGTCGGCATTGGGCGAGGAGATAAAGCACTTAAAGCTAAATAAGCGTTAAATTTAGTGCAAAAAAAAGGGCTAAATAGCCCTTTTTTTTATTCATAAATCTCAAATTATGGATTTACTTGATCTTTAAGACCTTTACCTGGTTTAAAACTTGGGATAGTCGCAGCTGAAATTTGGATTTCTGCACCCGTTTGTGGATTACGACCTGTGCGAGCAGCACGTTCTTTAACTGAAAAAGTACCAAAACCAACTAACGCAACAGAGTTACCTTCTTTTAATGAAGAAGTTACAGCGCCTGTAAATGCCTCAAGTGCACGTGCTGCGGCTGCTTTAGAGATTTCTGCGTCAGTAGAGATTTTTTCAACTAGTTGAGCTTTGTTCATTATTAGATTCCTATTCGTTATTATTTTGCCTTTGCAAATCCTATCTTTATGCATTTTCGAAGAGTTAGCAACAGCAAATTACGTTTTTTATCTAAAATACTAAAAAATTAGTAAAAATAAATAAATTAACTGTAAAATACAGAGAGTTGGGTTAACAAAAGCTTAATTTAGGCACACTATTAGTGCAGCTTTGCACTTTAATGGCTCACTGTACCTTTTCTATCACTAATGTTACTTCGCCGACTTCAACACCAAACTTGACGATAGAAGTACGATTTATTAAACGCGTACTTGTTACTAGGTACATCCAATCGTCAAAGTTTACTTCCAATGTGCTGCCATCGTAAGGGATCTCGACATTGTAATTCCAGTGAAACACACTACCGTCACTCTCACCGGTAGCTATTCCTAAAACATCAGAGGCTGTTCCTGTTAAGGTGTTATCGTCGTTTAAGGTAATTTTCCAGATGCGTTTTTGTGTCTCACCATCATCGTAAATAAAGTCTTCTTCAATAGTGCCCTGATTACCATTCCACGTAGCGTTTAAGTCAACCACAAGCTTGCGGGTTAATTCACCTTTAAAATCTTGTACAACGCCATAGGCTTTTAAGTCGCCACTGAAAAAAGTCTTAAAATCAAAGTTTGGCTCTGACCCCTTATAATGTTCAACACTTGGGGCTGAACAGCTGGCAATAAAAAAACTAACAGCCAATACCATGGCGACTTTAACGCGTTTTAGGTTAATCATATTAAATCCCTAGTAGTTGATTTCTAATTGTTGGTTCTGACGTGTTTTCACTTAACCAGATAGCTAAGAAATCCTCAGCAAATGTGGCATCGTTAATACGACCTATTTGGTTCTCATTGTGAAAAAAAGTACTGTACCCTTGCTGATCAGTCAGTAGAGTTAACGATTCACCTTTTTTAATATTTGGCCATATGGATAGTAACTTATCTGCATAGCGCTCTGAAAGTTCGGGTTTACCTAAGTGCTGCCACTGCTCATTAGTCGCTTTTACAATGTCTTTAGCGTCAAAGTCACGCAAATAAGTTAAGGTGAATTTAACAGGAGCTTGCTTGGCTGTATAAGTGCCAGAAGGTGTGTAAAGTGTTGCATCATAAACATCCCAAAAAAGATACTCCATTCGCGCTTCGCCTACCTTGTTAAATTGGGTATCAGCGTAAGCAAAATGGCTAAATAAAACATAAACCATAAGTAAATTTAGAAGCGTTTTCATCCTTATCTCCAAGCAGTATTGTGTTATTGCTTAACAAACGCACCAATTTTACCGTTTATAAATAAAATAAGGGTAAACGTTGCAGCCCATAAAGCACCGTAAAGTGGCCAAAATTGCCACAGTGGCATTCCTAACTCTAGTACCTCAAATCGTGAGCCGGCCCAATAACTGCCTGGCGCGAATAACAAACACACACAAAATGCTTGCCACAGTTTAAGCTTAGTTAGAAACGACATTGAAGTGTTAATACACAGCAACAAAGCGACCCATAAAAAAACCAGCCAAAATGGGAACGGTTGAACTTTAAATTCAAATAACCCTAGCTGAACCGCAATAAATTCACACAATAGAGCCAATGGCAGGGCTTTTAAAACCAGTAAAGCATCTTGTTTTTTTTGCGCTGATAAATAAAACATCAATGCTATAGCGACGGCAGAATAAGCTAATGCACCTTGTTCAAGTAGTAGGCACATAAACCACACCACTTGGAACAGCACAAAGTTAATAAGCGAGTGCAATCTCATCATTACTACTCGTGAAGCGGGGTTTGCGTGCCATTAAATGCACGGTACTGGTTGCTCGGGTTCTGAATGCCCCCTCACAATAGGCGAGGTAAAATAGCCATAAGCGATAGAAACGGTCATCAAACTTATTACTATCAAGCTTTGGCCAGCTGGCAATAAAACGCTCACGCCAATCTGCAAGAGTGCGGGCATAGTGAGCACCAATATCATTGATAGTGTGTATATTCATATCGGTGTTATTTTTAATTTGTTCACTCATTTCATTAAGCGAAGGCAAACACCCACCAGGAAAGATATACTGTTGTATAAAGTCTGAATTTTTTAAGTAATGTTGATAACGCTGATCGCTAATCGTAATTGCTTGAATAAGCATGGCACCGTTATCCTTCAATAACTCACCGCACTTAGTGAAGAAGCTGGGTAAGTATTCATGCCCAACGGCTTCTATCATCTCAATTGAGACTAACTTATCGTATTTGCCAGTCAATAAGCGATAGTCTTGCTTGAGCAATGTGATTTTGCTTTCAAGCCCAAGCTCTTTAACCTTGTTAGCAACATAGTCGTGTTGTTCGTCAGAAATAGTTGTGGTCGTTACATGACAGTCGTAATGAGTTGCAGCATAAATTGCAAACGCCCCCCATCCTGTACCAATTTCAATAACCGTATCACCTTTTTGAAGCTCAACCTGTTCGCATATACGTTGTAGTTTGTATTGCTGGGCTTGCTCTAAGGTAGCATCTTTAGTTGGATATACTGCACTCGAATAAAGCATTTCTTTGCTTAAAAAAGACTCGTATAAATCATTTCCTAAGTCATAATGAGCAACAATATTCTTTTTTGAACCGGCGTGTGAGTTTTTGTTTTTTATGTGATTTATACGGTGAGCGATATTGCTAAAAAACGCGAATTTCTTTTCAAATGCATCTAATTGATCTTGGTTAATCGCAAAAATTTCGATTAGGCGAGTTAAATTGTCACATTGCCACTGCCCTAAAATGTAAGACTCGCCCGCCCCCACACTTCCAGAAAGAGCAAACGCTTTGTACATGGCATTATCGTTAACGGTTACCGTTACTTTTAGCTCTGAAGACACATCCCCAAATACAGACTGTTGATTGTTCTCAACTAGCACTATCTGACCTGTTTCAATTGACGAGAACGCTTTAAACACTAACTTTTTATAAAAATTAGTAAACCAACTAGTGCGTTCCTGAACGCGTAAGCTCGATACCTTTTCCATATACTTACCTATATTATTGTTATTACTTGTAAAACAACATAAATTAAATTTTAAAGTTTGCCTGAGTGACCTAAAAATGGGACTTTTTTAACAAACAACTTAAATGCCTGATAGTAAATACCTCTGAAAATAGACCATGTCATCGCAGGAAAGCGCTTCAACAGCTTGCTCATTTGTCTATTGCACAAGGGTTGGCGCTGTAACCTTAATGAAGCATCAAAAAGTAGTTCTTCATCGCGCTTATTTTCTATACGTATCAGTATATTGTCTTTCTTTTGTCGCACAGTCCAATGATAGTTCATATCCAAATTCATAAAAGGTGATACGGAAAATACTTTCTTAAAGTTCACTTTTTTTTGTAATGGAACCAAGTAGTAATGTCGCTCATTCCATGGAGTATTACTCACCTCAGCCACCATGTAACTAAATTCATTATCTTGATGACCAAAAAAATAAAAGTTAACTGGACTAAAATAAATGCCCAAACAGCGTAATTGTCCTAGCAGGTATACATGACTAAATTTTTCATCTACGCCCAGCTGGGATAGCTGCGCATGAGCACGCTCTATAATTGGCTGATGTTGGCTATCTGGTAACCCTTGTAAATAATCAGATTGCTCAAACTTTAATGCTTTAAAACCTGAAGTCCCAAGCTGCTTATGGACGCCATTGAGCGAGTGAGTATTATTTAAATCAACCCACAGCATATAAAGTGGGTAATTAAACGCATGGTGTTTTACAGCAAAACGGCGATGCTTTACATCGCCTAAATACACTGCATTAGTCAAACTCTACTCCAAGTTGTTTTGCAACATCGACGGCACTGCGCACACCATCCTCATGAAAGCCGTTATACCAATAAGCCCCACAAAAATAAGTATTGTTTTGACCGTCTACCGTATTTTTCAGCTGTTGAGCAGCAATAGATTGTTGATTGAACACAGGATGGTGATAAGTAAACTCACGTAAAATCTTGCTTTGATTGATCCCTTCTAAGTGATTTAAAGTGACACAAAACTGGGTATCAGACTCTATCCCTTGCAGTATATTCATTTGATAAGTAACAACAGCGGCTTTGTCGGTATTATTATTTAGTAAATAATTCCAGCTCGCCCACGCTGCTTTCCTATCTGGTAATAATGATACATCAGTATGCAGTACCACCGAGTTCTCAGTGTATGGAATAGCGCCCAACACCTTATTTTCTTGCTCACAAGCATCACCGAGTAATGCTAACGCTTGATCTGAGTGACACGCAAAAATAACTTTATCAAACAGGACTTGCTGACCATCAGCAAGTGTAATGGTGGCCCCCCGCTCGTCTCTGGTTACCGATTTAATGTCAGTGTTTAACTGTATTTTATCAGCAAAACCAGCAATCAACGGTTTAATGTATTCACGAGAGCCACCCGGAATAACATACCATTGCGGGCGGTTAGTAATGTCTAATAAACCATGGTTAAAAAAGAATTTTACAAAAAACTCTACGCCCACGTTTTCCATTTCTTTAATGCTTGTCGACCAAATAGCCGCACCCATTGGCAAAATGTAGTGGTATTTAAAGAAGTCATTAAAGCGATGTTGTTGTAGCAACTCACCAAGTGATTGCTCAGTGTATTGGCCTTTTTCATACAAGGCCTTACAGAGTTTGTTAAAACGCACAATATCGTACAATAGACGCCAAAACTTAGGTCTCACTATGTTTCTGCGCTGAGCAAACAAACTAGTGAATGTATGCCCATTGTACTCAAAACCTGTGGCTTCATTATGAACGCTAAAGCTCATTTGGGTCGGTTTACGTTTTACACCAACACGTTCAAGCAGCTTTTCAAAGTAAGGGTATGTTCTATCGTTAAATACGATAAAACCGGTATCAACTGCGTAGTTAATACCGCTGTGATTTACATCAACCGTGGCAGTATGGCCACCAATATAATCGTTCTTTTCAAATAGTGTGACATCATAATGCTTGTGCAATAGGTGTCCGCAAGTTAAACCTGATACACCAGTCCCAATTATTGCTATTTTTTTCAACGGGTTAATCCTTTTGCAATTTTAAGCCAAAGCGAAAGTGGCAATATTCGCAGTGCTTTTAATATAAGTGTGAAACGATACGGAAAATGGACTTCTTTACGGCGTTTTTTTACGCCTTTGATTATATAGTCAGCCGCTTTTTCAGCACTAACAGCCATAGGCATAGGAAAATCATTTTTGTCTGTAAGCGGTGTTTTTACAAAACCAGGATGGACTAGTGTTACATCAACGTCGTTTAAATCAACCGCAAGGGTTTTAGCTAAATAGCTTACGCCCGCTTTTGATGCGCCATACGCTTCTGAACGCGGTAATGGTAAATAAGTAACACTCGAACTAACCATCACTAATTGGCCGCCTGATGTTATTTTGGGTAAAAGTGCTTCTAAGCAATACCCCATAGAAAGTAAGTTAACATTAATAACACGCTCAAAGAGGGCGCTATCAAAATTGCGTGCATCATCAACATACTCGCAATTACCGGCGTTAAGAATAACGCGGTCAAATTGCGGGTAGCCGAGAGTGGCAGCTTTTATATCTTGCAAGTTGGTTGCATCAAACTGGCAGGTTTCTATGTTGTTATGCTTAGCAAGTTCAGCGAGCTTTTGCGTATTTCGTCCACAGGCAATGACTGTATCGCCCTTCTCTGCATACTTTATCGCGAGTTGTTCACCTATACCTGATGTTGCACCTGTAATAAGCGTAATCATAATTAACCAGCCCTTTTATCAATAAAATTAATAATGTTGCCCAGTAATGGAATATGCTTATACAAAAGCTCTCCAGCATTAAAGTAATCGCGGTGTTTAATAATTTTCGCACCTTCAAATACTAGTTTACTGTGCCCTTGCACTGAAATTGTATTGCCTGCGTTAAGTTTTGGGTGAGAATAATGCATTGTCCAGTATACAAATGCGTTATTATCACTGGTAAATGAATCAGTTATGTCAAATCGACAATACTTAACATTACTATATAAACCACAAAAATAACGCCTTAAATCTTCAAGGCCATTAATTTCGTGCAGCGGATCTATAAAGTGAATGTTTTGAGCGTAAATTTCAGTTAATAACTCTAGGTTATCTTTATCAAGCTTTTGATATATTTCTACAAATTTATCGACTGATAATTGGTTATCCATATCACACCTTAAATGCAGCTAAAGCCCTCGCTCGTGCCGCTTTATGATCAACTATTGCTGGCCAGTAACAGTGTTCACTTTGTCCCGTTGCTGCAAAGTAAGTATGTGGGAAATGAATGTGTTTATCTGGCACTTTTTGTAATTCAGGCAGATATTTACGAATAAAATCACCATTTGGATCAAAGCGTTCACTTTGGGTGATGGGATTGAATACTCTAAAGTAGGGTTGAGCATCACAGCCGGTACTTGCAGCCCATTGCCAGCCGCCATTATTTGAGGCTAAATCGCCATCAATCAGATGCTGCATAAAAAACTGCTCGCCTTTGCGCCAATCAATCAGTAGGTGCTTAGTTAAAAAACTCGCAACCACCATTCTTAAACGATTATGCATCCAGCCTGTTTGCAATAGCTGTTGCATGGCGGCATCAACAAGTGGATAGCCTGTACGGCCTTCGCACCATTGCTTAAACTCAGCGTCACTGTCACGCCAACTCACACTATCGTACTTTTCGTTAAAATTGGCACCGCGTGAAAGTTTTGGGAATTCAGCAATTAGATGTTTGTAAAATTCACGCCAGATCAGTTCGTTAACCCAGGTAAACGTTTTACTTTTTGAGGTGGTCAGTATATCGGGGTAATGTTGTTGTATATTAACCATTAATTGTTTACTACTAACAACCCCTAGTGCTAAATAGGGGCTTAAGCCCGATGTTCCTTTTACACTGGGTATGTCTCGTACGTCATCATAGCTTGCTAATTTATCGTGAATAAAATTATCGACTACGGTTGATAAAGTATCATCATCAACAGGCCATTTTATTGAGCTTTCATCACCACTTAGTAACTCACACTGTTCGATTTCTATCGGCTCTTCGGATAACGGCCACGGTAATAAGCTAAAGTGTGTATCTTGATACTGCTTTAACCATGCGCGTTTAAACGGCGTAAATACTTTATACATTTCATTATTTTGAGTGCGTACACTACCTACGGGAGCAATGATATCACCCTCGTATAAAGTAAATGTTATTTGCTGTTGGTCGCACTGTGCCTGAATCGCTTTGTCTCTATTAAATTCATTTAGCTCATACTCAGTATTGGCTATTATGTGTTTAATATCGTGTTGCTGACAAAAATCGAGAAGTTTAGTTTGGCAATCAGCAAAAAAAGGGGCGTCTATTACATGCAAATTTACGCCATATTTGGCAAGTTTTTCGCGAATATAACTCACCCTGCGTTTAAGTAAGTCAATTTGAATGGCAGCAGTATTA
Organism: Pseudoalteromonas sp. 3J6; assembly: GCF_903995135.1. Taxonomy (GTDB): domain Bacteria; phylum Pseudomonadota; class Gammaproteobacteria; order Enterobacterales; family Alteromonadaceae; genus Pseudoalteromonas. The sequence continues at coordinate 1,663,869 of NZ_LR877185.1, forward strand.
TGCTCTGTCCATTGTTTTTCGCACACAAAAAAAATGGCGTGTTTAGCACCATTATTTAGCGCTTCAATAAGCGCCTCATTAGAAAAAAGGCGCAAATCGCGCCTAAACCAAAATAGTGTATTCATTACAAACCGTAACGTAGCTTAAGTTCATTGGGATAAGGGTTAAAGTAAATTTGCTTACTTAAATACTCATTTGGATGAACTTTCAAATGGTGTTTAAGTAATGTTAATGGTACATAAAGCGGCACCAACCCTTGGCGGTACTCATCAATTGCATCTCGCATTTCTTCCTTTTCGATTTTTGATAAATCTTTTTTGAAGTATCCTTGTAAATGCATTAGCGTATTTGAATTATTTTTTCTTGAAGCAGGGCGTTTAAGCGCTGTCATTAAGCCCAGAATATACTCATCGGCCAGAGCGTTAACATCGTCACCAACAAACGTTCCGAGTAGATTGCCTAAATCACGATACGCTTGATAATTATGAGCCATTAACAAATATTTGTATTGAGCATGGAACTGGGTCAAACGATGCACAGTAACGGGCTCTTTCACTAACTGTTGCCAGTTATGTAATGTATAAACACGCATTACAAAGTTCTCGCGCAAATGAACATCGTTTAAACGTCCATTTTCTTCGCAAGGCAGTAATGGGTTATGTTTCATAATTTGTTCAGCAAAGAAACCAACGCCTTCAGAAGTGTTACCGGTTCCTGCTTCATTGTAGATTTTTACCCGCTCCATGCCACAGCTTGGGCTCTTAGCACAAAAAACGAATCCGCTTAGATGCCCTGCTTGTTCTGTAGCTATTTTCTTACCGTACTCTGTGAGCTGTGGGCCAACATCTCCCGTGCCATCCGGACGACACACTTTGATAGTATCGCCTGTTTTTACTTGACGAATAGTTGGTCGAGGTATTGGTAAACCTACCGCAACCTCTGGGCAATACATTTTATATTCAACATGCTTGGCCAGCTCTTCCATACAAAAATTTGATTTTTTATGGCCACTGTCAAATCTTACCTTTTCGCCTGCTAAGCAGGCGCTAATACCTATTTTTATTGTATCTGTTTGCATAGATTCTCTTAATAAATCAAGCCACCAATTGGATTAAGTAACTTGCTAAGTCCTTTATTGAAATGTAGCGCACTACTAACAACAGTAAAGCACAAACATCCCTCTTTTGTTAGGGGGGTGTGTTGATGACGGCCATCTTGCCAAATAAAGTCACCAGGAACATAACTGCCCTCTTCGTCTGTAAATTCACCATCAAGCAGTAAAGTAACCTCAAAACCGGTATGTGTGTGCTCCGGAATTTCTCCACCAGCATCTATATGTAACAAGCTTGAACGTAAATGGCCATCATCAAGGGCAATTCGAGCACGCGCAAGCCTACCTACTTGGGTAAATTTACCATGCGAGATCCGTGTTAAAGCTCTCGGCAAGCTGTAATTATGCTCATTAACATTAATAATAACTGGTTCAACAGAATATACTTCATCAATCGAGTCATCGGCCGTGATCATATCAAGTAAACTTGATTCAATTACATCATCGGCTTGATCGGCTTGCTCATCAGTTGCCACATCCATATTGTCACTAAAAACTGCTCGCGCATTAGCCGCTTCAAGTTTTTCAACTTTAGCTTGGCACACTGGGCACATATCAACATGTATTGATACGGCAAGGCTAAGCGATGCTGGAAGTGTTGCTGCACAGTATTGTGTCAGTAGTGTTTCACTCGGGTGATGTTTAATCATGCTGATCTCCCATTTCATTACGTAATTTCTGCAAGGCTAAACGTAATCGTGATTTTACCGTGCCTACTGGAATGTTTAATTGTTGAGCTAACTGCTCTTGCGACATATCTTGAAAATAAACGCCGCGCACCACTTCTCTTTGCGCTTGAGGCAGTTTATCTAAATAACGTTTAATTTGTTGGTCTTCAAGGTGGTCGCTGTATTCATGATCTGTATCTTCAGATTCATTCAATAACGGCCAAATGTCTTCGCTAATATTTTCTTCTTTGTTACTTTTCATTTTACGAAGCATGTCAAAAGAGGCGTTACGCATTACGGTATAGACCCAAGTAGTAGCTGCACCCTTATCACTATTGTATAAGTGGGCTTTACGCCATACGGAAGTGAGGGTTTCTTGAACTAATTCCATTGCTTGGGCTTCTACACCAAACTGCTTTATGCCGAAGCGCTTAATCTTAGGTGCAAAATATTCAAACAAGTACGCGAAAGATTTTTTATCGCGAGATTGAGCTACATTAACTAATGCTTCCCTGAGTTCCGTACTTGGTGTTTCTGGCATGGCAGTGTACTTACCTGTGTTAGGTTCACAACTTAGTGATTGTTGTTGACTTACCATAGTAAAATGTCCCGTTATTGCTTTAGTGAATACCATTACGAGCAATGGTTACAAGCGGATCATAATTATTTTAGGCAAATTCGTTATTAATCACAGTATGGAGGAAACTAAGCAAGTTATCAAAGTTAGTCTCAAATGCAAGTTGTTGTTTTTTCTCTATAGAAATGGGAAGTAATTCAAGCCATCGTGCAACAATCCACGTGAGTTTATTAAACTTGGTGGTTTTGTAAAGCGATTGCAAATCGGGGTTATTCGCAAAGACTTCTTCTAGTGTCACTTGTAAAAAGTGGTGCTGACCAATTTCGTGGTTGTCTTTGTTGTACCAATAAGGTGTGTTGCAAGTGGATACATCACCATGGCGAAGTTCCTGCTCATCTTGATACACGTTATCTATTTGCACACTCTTAGATGCAAATACATCAATTAATAGCATACCACTTTCGTCTTGATCAAAGTCAATAACATCCATTAAACAGCCTTGGGCGCTTATGTTTAACGGGGTGTCATGCTCAAAGGTACATAAAACAAAACCGCTATTGGTTTTTAATGCGTTTTTTACCATCGTTAAATAACGAGGCTCAAATATACGTAATCGCGTATAGCCTTCAGGTAATATAAATATAGGTAATGGGAAAATCGCACGTTTCATAAAGTCTACTTCTTTCAAACACTCTGCCTTTATTTACGTGCGCTTTATTCAAGTCGATCAGCTTTAGTTACATCGATTGCTTCACAGTGCAAATGCATCCGCTAATTAAACCTCATTCCCACATTTTTTATCATGTAAACCAAGTAATAAACACTCAGTATACTTGCCACAGGTGCCAACATTAAGGCTAATAATTCGAACTCACTGTTCATTACTCTTATTCCCTTTTTATTGCTTTGGTTGTGCTTTAACTACACGTTGTTTTTCGTCCATGTTGCTATTATCAACCACAGGATTACTTTCAAGTAAGCTGTCAAGAATAACCTGTGCATCAAAAGAAACGGCTTCTTTTACTGACTTTTCAAGTTCATTGCTTGCCTGTGACACATAAGTAGACACAGTGTTAGTTAGCATATCTGTAATATTTAAATCGACTTCTGTAGCGTTAACGTTAGTTGAACCTAATACAAGTAAGCTTGCGATTGTGATGTTGATTGAAGTGTTCATAATAGTATTCCTTGTTTGTTTATTGGTTAGTACGCTTAGTTACAATCAAGGGCTATGCCATAATGAATAAACTTTGTAAGCCATTGTTTTAAAATGAAATAAATTAATAAAAAAGAAATCCACAAAATCTAGGTTAGTAAATTTGACCAATGAATTTTAAAATAAAACCAAATAATAGTGTGTTTGTTAATGTTCAGTAAATTAATGACTTTGTTTCGTATTTGAAAATTTCAGCGTACAAATGTACACTAGAATTCATTCGCAAAGTGGTAGGATCTGTTATGTCTTTTGAAGCTCCCTATTCTAAAAAAGAAGAGCTGTTAAATGTTATTAGTCATGCCTTAGGCATTGTATTCGCTGCTTTTGTTTTTTGGGATTTAGTTAAACAAACTAATAGTGTGAAAAGCTATGCCAGTACTCTGATATACGGCAGTAGCTTGTTTATTTTATTTTTATCTTCAACGCTTTATCACGCCAGTGTGCGCCCAAGATTGAGAGCGTTTTACAAAAAATGTGATCATTGCGCCATCTATTTACTGATTGCAGGTACCTACACGCCCTTTTTGTTGCTGTCGTTATCTGGGCTCTGGTCTTGGGCTACCTTAGCCTTTATTTGGACAGTAGCGTTTGCAGGCATCGCTTATAAGCTATTGGTTAAAAATGGCAATAAAAAAGTTTCACTGGCTACTTATTTATTAATGGGATGGTTTGCATTAGCCATTGTGTATCCGCTTTATTTAAACGTGCCTATTAATGCACTCTATTGGTTATTAGCTGGCGGCTTATTTTATAGTGTAGGTACTATTTTTTACAGTGCAAAAAGCACTCAATATAGCCATGCTATTTGGCACCTCTTTGTTATTGGCGGATGCGTTAGCCATTATATATCGATCAGTAATTATGTATATTAGGCTGGTTAATTTCAAAAAATGTAACTTACAGCGATATACTTGTTTTTCGCTGCAGAAGTAGTATTTAAACTGATTATTAGAAAGTTTCTAAATGGTGCATCCGTAGGTTGCACCAATGTTCAAAATGATGGTTTAGACCATTTTTGTTTTTTTCGCTTTAAATATCTTAAAGTAACAGCAAGTAAAAGCCCGCGGTCAAGTGTTTACTAATTTCGTGCTAAAAAAGTGGCAGTGAGTTTAGCTACCCCTAATAACTTAATTATTTTTCAAAGCGCCGCTATTAAGAGGTATTTTAAGCTCCAAACCCCTACCAATTATGACCCCTACTTACATACCAACCGGCAAAATTTCTAGCAATTCAACGAATTTACAAGACCCCATACACAAGCAATTTTGGTATTAAACTTTTAATAACCACTTAAACTTCACACATTTTATTGTCTCAATCATATTGTTGTCATAACAACGACATAGGGTAATAGCCTATTTTGTTGCAATTTGTATTAAAAGTGCTTCCAATATCACCAAAGTTAAGGATAAAAAATGATAAAGCAATATAAATTATTCTCGATACTAATCATGTTATTAATTCCTTTTTATGGCTTAGCAAATCAAATAGCCTGTGAGATTCGCAAAAAAGAATTTACGCTTATAAATTGGAATGCATGGGAAATGGGACAGAAAAATAATTATCCATTTTTACAAGTTAGGGAGCAGCTCCTTTCTTATAAGCCTGATATTGTTGCTTTACAAGAAGTTAAGCGCTGTGGCTCTGGTTTTTATCATCTATTACGCCCTAATATTGATTTTGATATACAAAAAATGTGGTGTGCAGAAAATAAGGCATACCCAGGACGTGGAGAAGGCTCTGCTGGTAGCTATGGAATTGGGTTAGCGAGCAAATTCAAAACACTCTCTGATAAAATAATTAGAGAGATACACGGCCGAACTGTTTTAGGGGCAAAGTACTTAATTAATGACAAACCTGTATGGATTTGGTCTGCACATACCGCATTTGTAACAAGTCCCACTGATACAACAAGACTCAGTGATTTTGAAACAATTGCAGAGCTTATTAATCACCATGTTTCTGACTCTGCTCCTGTTATATTGGTCGGTGATTTTAATGCTGATAGAGATAATCCATGGGGGAATACCGATCCAGAGCGCGGCGAAATGCAGGTGTTTTTTGACCAGGGCTTTATTGATTTATGGCGGGAGAAATACCCAAACATTTATGATAGACCGGGTCATACATATTACGATAAAAGCCGGATTGATTATATATTGGCTCGAGATTTGCCGCTGGATTGGCATATTAAAAAATTAAAAGTACTAGATAATATTTGGTGTGATATTGGAATGGATAATCAAGGGAAAGCGATAGACTGCGCCACTAACGCACAAGTAGATCATAGCCCCATTTTGATTAGGATAACGACGGAAATATAATAAGCATTAAGATTAATATTAGCCTTGTATCGATGCTAATAGTCGTCAATATGAAACAGCTACTAAATCGTCAAGTAAATAACGGTTACTGCATAGTCTTGATTTTAATCCGGAGGCAGGCCTAGTAGATTGATATTTTACTCAAACCAAGTCAGCCTTTATACGAGTTTGAAGTACCACCAAAGTTTATGAGGCTGTAAAGTTACACAAAGTATGAATCGTCGTGGAAACTCTTAGGATAATGCGCCAATGAAGTGGTTTTTTAGAAGCCTAAAACGCAGTGCATGCAAAGGTTGGGTATGCAAACCGAGAAGTCCACTATTATTTTTCCGGGGATTACCCTTACAAACCTATATTTTTGCTTGCACGCCTTTACGTACTTTTGAAAATTCATACCTTAAGCTCTTGTGTACTTATTACGTTAATTAATAAAGGTATATTGCCAATGATAAAAAGTACGAAAGTAAAATACATTGCTTTAGTAACCGCACTCTTACTCACTGGCTGTAACGACTCTTCTACTAAAAAAGTTGCTGAACCACTACAGAGCTTACAGTCTTTTGCAAGTATGAGGCTGTGACAGAAAAGAGTTGGGATAAAAGAGGCATTCAAAATCAAAGCGAATGAAAAATACTTCATTGTGGTTTTAAACAGCATGAAGCCATTAGGCGGCCGGTTTAATCATCATTAAAAGACATCGAAAATGATATTGTTGATTTAATTAGAAGCAAGTTCGGCGATGATGAACCCTAACAAGTGCAAACACTCGGAAAAATTTTACCTTACGTTCCAAATTTTCTGGTGTTGCGAGCGTCACTAATGTCTGCTCTTGGCACTTTTACGAAGTTAAACTTTGAGTGAACTATAGTCATTCAGGTGAATCGTAATTAGCTCGGCAAGAGGACTCTTTATTCTTTTTTGCATGTTTAAATAAGCTACAGTAAACATGCTATTAAAGATGGCAATAGCTTACACTATTTGCTATTAATATAAGTTCACAAAATAAGGACGTTTTCGCGCTAAAATAGGGAAGTGTCCCCTGATAAAGCTGCTATACGCTTAATCTAGTTTGGTTGTGATTCACTATTAGGAGTAAACTTTGAATAAAGGGATTTTATTATTTCTACTCACCGTATTTTGTACCATTAATTCTGCGAACTCCACAGAAACAACTTGGAAAACCCAAGGTTATGGTTACGTTTTTCATACTGTGAACAATAAAACAACAGCCTTTGATTTAACAACTAAGCATTGTTTGGAAAACCACCTTATTACCGATGAGTTTGAACAAATTTCGTTCATTGAAGAAACACAAAAAGTGAATAAAGAGACTCTCTTGTTTAACTTTGGTGGTTTATTTCCGTTAAAACTAACAAAATTAGATAGCTTACCTGCTCAATGCCAATCAAAAAAAATTGTTAGTATAAAAGACAAAAACTATGAATTTAATGCCAGTATTGTTCTTGACGTTCTAATGAATAATTTTGAAGAACATTATGCATTTTCAAAAGATAAAAATATTAATTGGGTTGAGCAGAGAAAATTTTGGCAAAAGAAAATAACCTCAAAAACTACTCAGAATGACCTGTTAAGTATCATAGATGACTTTCTTAAAGAGTTACGCGACGGTCATGCTATATTACTAAATAAAAAACTTGATAGGCTTTCACATTACCCACCAAGAAAGTGGTCATTTTGGGATGAATTAAAAGCGCACTCTGTAAACCACCCTGAATACTCAACTTACTGGGAGTTACATACAGAATTGATTGAAAAGTCTCAGAAAAACATTAATAATTACATTGATAAAAACTATTCCACTCTTCAATATTACGAAAATTTTACCTTCGCAAAAACAATTCAAAATGTTGCCTATTTAAAAATAAGTAACTTTGATGGTTTCTCAAATAATGATGTCAAAGCAACAGAAGAGGTTATGGAGCTATTTACGCCTATCATCAAACAGACCAAAGGTTTAATTATTGACTTACGTTTTAGTATGGGTGGAAGTGACTTAGTGGCATTTTCTATTTTATCTTACTTAGTAGATTCAGAATTAACCTTGGGGGGAAAACAGTTCAAAATATCGACAGGCTACAGTGAACTTCAACAAATTGTTGTCACTCCGTCAAAAATTGATAATTACACTGGGAGCATTGTTGTTTTAACTAGTCAAAAAACACCTAGTGCGGCTGAGGTATTTCTTTTAGGTCTACAAGCAAGAGGGGACGTTACTTTTATTGGCGAAAGAAGCTACGGGGCTTTTAGCGATGCGTTAACAAAAGCTTTGCCTAATGGTTGGGGAATTACATTATCAAATGAAAGGTATCTTAATTATCATGGGGAAAATTATGAAAGCATTGGATTGCCTATAGATCATGAATTTGTATTTCTTAATGTGAACAATATTGAAAGCGGAATAGATGTTCAGCTTGCCGAAGCTATAAAAATTTTAAGATAGCTTTATTCGGCGTATAACAAGGCGTTACCAGTGTCTGCTATAGGCACACAGTCGATAGTCGATAGTCGATAGTCGATAGTCGATATAGAGTGACTTAACTTACAGTACAAATCAGTTATTTATATCGCTAACGGGTAAATTGGGTTGTTTCTGGTAAATTCATTATTTTTGTCGGATGGCGTGACTCCGCCACTTGTCCAACCTACATTAAAAGGTAGATTGGTTAAGCCGAAGGCGCCACCCAACAGAGTTTCAGATACACGCCTTTAAAATCCGCTCATGGCACTCTCTGGCTTCTCGACAACATAAAATATTGAGAGTTATTGGCAAGGCCATTTTTCTTTGTCGGTTGGCGCTTCGCTTATCCGACCTACACGGGCACTTATCTGCCGAGAGTAGTTATATCACTCCCACCTACACTCGCGCATATTCACTTTATTATTCTTAAAACTGACACCTTCTAATAACAGCTTTTGTCGTTGTTCTTGGTATTTATTACTTCCTTCGGGAAACGCTATTTTACCTTGGCTATTAACCACTCGATGCCAAGGGATCGTCGAACCTTTTGGCATCTCTTTTAATAAACGACCTACCAACCTAGCATTATTAGGATAACCCGCAAGGGCAGCTACTTGGCCATAACTGGCAACACAACCTTTGGGTATACTCGCTATGATAGTATAAATTACAGTGTGTTTATCAATATCCATTTTTATTAGCGTATGCCTTGCTTAGTTGTTTAAATTGGTTCCATACAGTACGCGCCACTGGACCATGGTGAATAGCGTGTTGCCTAAACGCTCTTATTTGTGCGCTAAATTTATGCTCACGGTCGGTAATAATGATTTCTTGTAATAAGCCTCCTTTTATTTCAGGTCTGCAATGATCTAAGCTCATCATTGCCCAACCAGCCCCTGAGAGTAAAAACGACTTTAAGGTAGCTACATCGTCTATTTTCATCATTGCTGACCCTTTGGAATATGAAAGCCTTTCACTGTCTATACTTAAATCGCTTTCAAACATCGCTAAGCAGGGGTAGTTTTGTAGTTGATTATAAGTGAGCTGTTTTGGTAAAACCCCTTTTGCGCTTACTATCCCAATATCGAGCTTACCTATGGGCAAACTTTCTAAATCGCCAGTGGCATGAAATAAATCAAACCACGGACCAATGCCTAGCTCTGCTTGTCCATTATTTACTTGCTCTAACGATACAAATCGTTTGCCGCTACTAATACAAAACTCGGTGCTGGTAAACTGTTTAAAAGTATTACTTATGATCTGGTTGTAACTTTGCTTATGGCAAAGCTGCTCATAACAAATTTTATATTGCGGCTCATTACCTAATGAGAGCTCTTCCGCCAGTTTTGCAAGCTCGTCATTTGCATGCAGTAGCTGTTGCGCTTCACGATGGAAGATGCGCCCTTTTTCAGTAAGTTGTAACCTATATTTAGTTCTGTCTAAAAGTTCAAACCCTATTTGCGATTCTAAGTTTTTAATCGCTAGCGTTAACGCAGGCTGCGTTTTATGAAGCTTTTGAGCAGCCCCGCTCAAGCTTTCGCTTTGTACTATGGCATCTAAAATTACTAATTGATTCAGCTTCATATTGAACCTAAAAACATCATAAATAAAACTTATTAAGTCTGTAAGATTTAATGAATTTTATTTTATATGTTTGCAGCGTATTCTGCACTTAATTAATTTGCCAATATTGCAACGGAGACAACATGAAACTCTTTCGTCTATGTTTATTAACGACGACCTTACTTAGCTTAATCGCTTGTTCTGAACCAGATCAACAGGTTAAAGAAGAGCCTATTCGCCCTGTTAAACTTTTCACTATAGGTCACGACTCACAAATTAATATTCGTAGTTTTCCGGCTGAGGTAGTTGCAAACCAGGGATCGTACCTTGCATTTAGAGTAAACGGTGAACTTATAGAGTTTCCGGTTCTTGCTGGCGAACATGTTGAAAAAGGGGATTTATTAGCAAAATTAGACCCTGAAGATTTTCAACTGCAGTTTGATGAACGAAAGGCACGTTATGAGTTGGCAAAGTCGCAATTGAGCAGAATAGAACAGCTATTTGAAAAGAAAATCACTAGCCAATCTGAGTTAGACCAAGCTTTAGCAAATATGCAAATTGCCGAATCGGCTTTTAAAATCGCTGAAACCAACCTCGAATACAGCGAGTTGCGTGCGCCATTTGCCGGTACCGTTGCAAAGGTATTTGTAAAAAACTTTGAAAACATTCAGGCAAAGCAAAATATTTTACGCCTAGAAACTCGCGATTTGATGGACGTAGAAATTCAGGTTCCTGAAAAAATAGTGGCGCGTTTTAAAAAAGGCACTGATTACCATCCAACAGTTAAATTTGATGGTTTTGAAGATAAAGAATACACCCTCGACATTAAAGAGTGGGACACCCAAGCCGACCCTGCAACACTTACCTATAAAGTTGTATTTTCGTTACCAGTTCCTGATGATTTTAACTTGCTAGCCGGTATGACTGGCCGTGTTTTAATTGATTTAAGTAAAGTAACTCGCTCGCAGGTTGCTTATACCATATTGCCTATTGAGTCGGTTTTTTCTGATCCCCAAAAAGCGATTAACAATAATGCCTATGTTTGGCTTTACGATGAGCAAACGGGTCAAGTTCATAAGCAAGCTGTTGAAGTTGGCCAATTACACCACGATGGCATAGAAGTACTTAGCGGCATAAAAGAAGGCCAAGTTGTGGTGTCTGCTGGTGTGCATTCAATAGAAGAAGGCATGAAAGTTCGCCCATGGAATAAAGAGCGAGGCTTATAATTATGAGCTTTGCACAACTTTCCATAGAAAAAAAAGTAATTAGTTGGATGTTTGCACTACTTCTTTTAATTGGCGGAAGTGTATCTTATTTTGATTTAGGCCAACTAGAGGACCCTGAGTTTACTCTAAAGCAGGCTATGGTTATTACCATGTACCCTGGTGCTTCGCCGCAACAGGTTGAAGAAGAAGTTACATTTCCAATTGAAAACGCCATCCAACAGCTCCCCTATGTTGATCATGTCACGTCTATTTCGTCAAATGGCAAATCTCAAATAGCCGTAGAGATGAAGAGCACCTATCGAAAAGAACAACTTCGCCAAATTTGGGATGAAATGCGTCGTAAAATTAATGACCTTTCGCCATCGCTACCCAGTGGCGTATACCCAAGCACCATTTTAGATGACTTTGGCGATGTATATGGTGTTTTATATTCAGTTATTGGTGACGGCTATTCTTACGATGAGCTAAAAGACTACACCGATTATTTAAAACGTGAATTGGTATTAGTTAAAGGGGTGAGTAAAGTTACTATTGCAGGTGAGCAACAGCCGCAAGTAATGGTAGAAATATCTACCCGTAAATTAGCCCAACTTGGTATAGCACCTAGCCATATATTTGCTTTGTTACAATCTCAAAACACGGTATCTAACGCAGGAAAAATAAGAGTGGGCGACGAATCAATTCGTTTTCACCCTACTGGCGAATTTAAAGATGTTAAAGAACTTGAAACACTACTAATTTCTAAACCAGGTGCCAGCGAGCTTATTTACTTAGGTGATGTTGCTGAGGTATTTAGAGAATACGCTGAAATACCTACAAATGTTATTAGATACAATTCTGAGCAAGCACTATTAATTGGTGTGTCGTTTATGAATGGCGTTAATGTGGTTGACGTGGGTAAACGTATAGATGCTCATTTAGCAGAACTTGAGTACCAGCGTCCCCATGGTATTGACGTTAATGCTGTCTATAACCAACCAAAAGAAGTAGAGACCTCAGTTGACGGATTTATTATAAGCTTGCTAGAAGCTATTGCAATCGTCATTGTTGTTTTGCTTATTTTTATGGGCATTAAAAGTGGCATTTTAATTGGTGGTATTTTATTACTAACTGTTTTAGGCACCTTTATTTTTATGAAGTTGTTCGCCATAGACTTGCAACGTATATCATTAGGTGCACTGATCATCGCGCTTGGTATGTTAGTAGATAACGCTATTGTGGTGACTGAAGGTATTTTAATTAACTTAAAACGGGGTCAAACCAAACTCAAAGCCGCTATAAATATTGTAGAACAGACCAAGTGGCCATTATTAGGTGCAACCATTATAGGTATAACTGCGTTTGCACCAATTGGTTTGAGTTCTGATGCAACGGGTGAGTTTGCCGGCAGCTTATTTTGGGTGTTATTTATATCCTTGTTACTCAGCTGGATAACCGCTATTACCTTAACGCCATTTTTTGCAAATCTAATGTTTTCAGAAAATGAGTTTAAAAAAGCAAAAGATACCGAAGACGATTCAGATAACGATCCATATAAAGGATTTATTTTTACAGGTTATAAAACACTCTTAGATTTAGCAATGCATTATCGTAAATCAACAATGATCCTCATGGTAGTATTACTTTGCAGCGCTGTCGTTGGTTTTGGCTCGGTTAAGCAGTCGTTTTTTCCGGCCTCTAACACACCTATGTTTTACGTAGATTACTGGCAACAACAAGGCTCAGATATACGCGCAACAATAGATGGTATAAAGAAACTTGAACGCTATTTGCAAAAAGAAGAACTTGTTGAAGAAGTAACCAGCACAACAGGCCAAGGTGCGCCGCGCTTTATGCTTACTTATGCACCTCAAAAGTCTTACTCGTCTTATGGACAACTTATTATAAGAGTAAAAGACCGTGAAGCTGTTGCGGTAGTCATGCAAAAAGTACGTGATTATTCACAAAACTCAGCGCTATCTGCAGAGCTAAAAATAAAGCCAATGGAAATTGGCCCTTCAACTGATGCAAAAATTGAAGCGCGTTTTACCGGTCCAGATCCTGTTATTCTTAGAAAACTTGCAGCTGAAGCGGAAAAGCTTATGGCGCAAGACGATGGTGCGTTTAATATTCGAAATGATTGGCGTGCACGTACTAAAATGATTCGCCCACAGTTTAACGAGCAAAAAGCGCGACGTTTAGGAATCAGTAAATCAGACCTGGATGATGTGCTGCTTACAAGTCTTTCGGGTAAACAAGTCGGTGTATATCGTGATGGAACCCAGCTTTTACCTATTATTGCTCGCTCACCTGCGAGTGAGCGCCTTAATGTAGACAGCGTTCATGACTTGCAAATATACAGCCCTGTTTTAGGTGTGTTTGTACCGGTAACACAAGTCGTTGATGAATTTATAGTTGAATGGGAAGATAGCCTAATAATGCGTCGCGATAGAAAGCGAACAATTACGATAATGGCCGATCAAAATGTATTGGGCGACGAAACAGCCGCTAAATTGTTTGCTAGAGTACGAGGCCCTATTGAATCTATAAAGTTACCTCATGGCTACTCTTTAGAATGGGGCGGAGAATATGAATCATCTAGTAAGGCTCAAAAAGCAATATTCGGCTCTTTACCCCTTGGCTATTTAGCTATGTTTGCTATTACTGTTTTACTTTTCAACTCTCTAAAACAACCTATTGTGATTTGGGCTACAGTGCCATTGGCAATTATTGGTGTAAGTGCCGGTTTATTAGCAATGAATGCACCGTTTAGCTTTATGGGCCTACTTGGGTTATTAAGCTTAAGTGGTATGTTAATTAAAAACGGCATTGTTTTAGTCGACCAAATAAACTTAGAGCTTAGCGAGGGTAAATCCCCCTATCAAGCAGTGTTTGATTCAGGTGTAAGCCGCGTTCGCCCTGTTGCTATGGCCGCTATCACCACAATACTTGGTATGATCCCATTATTGTTTGACGTATTCTTTCAGTCGATGGCTGTCACCATTATGTTTGGTTTAGGCTTTGCCACCATACTTACTCTAATTGTGGTGCCGGTTTTATACACTATGGTATTTAGAATTGACTACCCTAAACAGTCTTAATAATTAATAAAAAACGCAGCCTAGGCTGCGTTTTTTATTTGCTTGGTTTATACCAACTTAATTACTTTTTTAAGCTTAACGTGCCACTGCTCTTAGCTTTAGTTCCTGATGAGGAATTGGCTTTATTGGCATTTGGTTTACCAACATAGGTGGTTGAACGTTTCTGATAAGGCGTATTACGGCTGCTTTTGTTGGCTTGCTTATGTTGTTCGTTGTTCTTTGTACCTCGAGGCTTGTCACCTTGATACTCACGCTTATGCACTGATTTTGCTTGGTTGCTTATGGTTAGCCCAACGTTATTATTCGATGTACTATCGTCATACAATGAGTGTTCTTGTGTTTTACCTGAATCAGCGATCGAGTCGTTAATAACCGCCATTTCTGCGTCACTTAAATGTCGCCACTGCCCAACCTTCAACCCTTTAAGGGTTACATTCATAATACGCACACGCTTTAATGTAACCACTTCGTAGCCTAAATATTCACACATACGACGGATTTGACGATTTAATCCTTGAGTTAAAATAATAGTGAATTGCTGGGCACCCGTTTGCGTCACTTTACATTTTTTGGTCACGGTATCTAAAATAGGAATACCGTTTGCCATTTTATTCACAAACTGACGATTAAGTGGTTTATCTACAGTAACCACGTATTCTTTTTCGTGGTTATTGCCAGCACGAAGGATTTTATTAACGATGTCGCCTTCGTTGGTTAAAAAAATCAACCCCTCTGAGGGCCTATCCAAGCGACCAATAGGAAAGATACGGTCAGGATAATTAACCGCTTTTACAATATTACTTTGAATTTTTCGTTCTGTGGTACAGGTAATACCTACTGGTTTATTGTAAGCAATGTAAACCCGTTTTGGTGGCGCTTTTAATGGCTTACCATCAACCAATACCACATCGCTTTGTGCGACTTTAACACCCATTTCGGGTAATTCACCATTAACAGTAACACGACCTTGCTCAATATATTTATCGGCTTCGCGGCGTGAGCAAAACCCTGTCTCACTAATAAATTTATTTAAACGCTTTAAGTCTGTCATATGGCAAATCTTCTTAAATATAAAGGCGCATAGTTTAAACTACTCAAGCTATTTTTTCGCGCTTAATTTGCGCTAATTTACGCCATAGGTATTCAAGAGGCCCTTGCTTAAAATAACGACAGTAGAGTGCAGTAAACATAAGCTGTACAACCACTAAGCAAATAGCAACAAGCCAATAATCAATGCGGTTAAAACTAAGCGCCCACTGAGGGAAAAGCACTTTAAACAATAATAACTGCATAATGGTTTGGCTTATGTATAAAGTAAACGCTAACCGCCCTACGTGTTGAATGAGCCCCCCTATTTGCGCGCTGTTATTGCATAGTTTGACGATTAAATGAATATAAAGCAGCGCCACACATAAAGCAGCCAGTTCATTAACAGGCTCTTGTAACGCATAACCAATACCTTGTTCATATGACTCTAAGACTAATCGTAAGCTAGTCAGCAACACACTTAACACAGCAAGTTTAATTAGCCCCGACCTGCTAAATCCATCACTAAACACATTACATTTGTAGGCAACAATACCAATTAGCATAAAGCCAGCACTTGCCCACAGTAATAAAATAGGCACTGTTAGCAACATATAAATGCTCATTGTTATATTTTGGCTAAAATGCGCACCAATACTTTGGTAATAACTATTATATATCTGGTAAAACTCGGGAGAATCCCTATAGAGTGGTTCTTCATTAAGCCCTAACATAAACATTGCTGTGGCAAGTAAAGCGATAAAAGTAAAAAAGGCCGCTTTGTTTTTAAGCTCTTCGTCCGTGTAATCTAAATAGCGTAATACCAGTAGTGCTGACACCCCATATAAAAACAAAATGTCACCCGCCCACAGTAAAAGCCCATGTATTAAACCAAACACAATAAGCCAATATAGGCGTTTTTTTAATGGCTCAATACATTGCTGTCGCTGGAACTGAATATAAAGACCAGCACCAAATAATAACGTAAATAATGTGCGAAACCGCCCTTCAACAAATATAAGGCTTAAGGTGTGTAAAAAATTATCGCTAGCCGGAGGTGTGGTGAGTGGAGTGTAATTGAGTTCAAAAATTGCGAAGGAATAGCAGTTAATAAATACCAGGCCAAGTACTGCTATGCCCCTTATAAAGTCCATATTATAATTACGCAAACTCTATCCCTTTAAATATTATCTTTGTAGCTATCGGCCCATTTTACAGCTTGTTTGTATAATTTTGGTAAAAAAGCACTGTCTAAATTAATGAGTGATACCGCTTTCTCAAGCGCCCACCAGCTTCCCGTTTCGTAAGCTTTTACCGTTTCAAGGATATAATATAAATCATTTTTCTCGCCGGTTAGTGCCGCTTTAATTTCATCTGGGAATGGCAGTTTATCAACCAACAAGTCCATTGGCTTATCTAAAATAGCATCAAGAAGAGAAAACAGCCCAGTTAAAAATGCCTCACCTTGTACTTGTTTGGCGACTTTACTGGCTATTAATTCACAAAAGCGAGCGCGAATAACACACATTTGCATAAGCTCTATCGGCTTATCACGCACTGTGTGTGCTGTAACAATTAGGCTCACAAACTTTTTTAAACGCGCTTGACCTAAATATACCAGCGCTTGTTTTAATGATGATATTTGGCTTTGCAGCGGAAATATACCACTATTTAATAAACGCAGTAGCTTATAAGCCAGTGCCGCATCAAGCTCAAATAAACCAGTGATCACTTTAATGTCAGGGTCTGGTTTCATTACTTCTGAGTAAATGGCAATGACCAGCCCATAATTATAATGAATATCTTTTTGCTCTATCATTACTGGACGCGCAAAATAATAACCTTGGAAATAATCAAACCCCATTTGACGAGCTAATTTATACTCTTCATCGGTTTCTATTTTTTCAGCTAATAGCTTAATATTTTTATATTTTTTAAGTTTATTAACTACCAGAGGGATTTCGGCAAGAGGAGTAAGTCGAATATCAAATTTAATTAAGTTGACCAGTTTTAAAAAGCGCTCCCACTGTGGTGAGTAAACAAAATCATCTAGGGCTAACTTATAGTTGCTATGGAATAACTTGCGACATAGCTCGTAAGTATCGTCGGTGGGTTCTATGGTTTCGAGTAATTCAATAACCACATCTTTACAGGGTAAGAAATCACATAAATCAAGCTTTAAGGACTCAGGACCAATATTGATCAGCGCTTTTTTACCCGATGTAATATGGCGGGTACCTAAGTTTAGCTGGTTTTCCATGATAAGCCTTGCTGTAGCTTGACCATCAGATACACCAGGAAAGCAGTTCTCAGAACTATTGCGAAAAAGTAGTTCATAAGCTACTACGTTTTGATTTCGATTGAGAATTGCTTGCCTTGCAACAAATACCGACACATTACCTACTTTATTATATTTTCACCAGACTAAGTAATTAAAGCGTAAATAGGATCGGATGTCACTGAACTTTAATAAATTTTTTAATATAAGTATGTAATATAATCAGTTATGACGTCATCCCAGCCAAAGCGCGCATGCTTAGCGCTATTTTTTATTGCTTGCCATTCTTTAGGATTAGTTTGTTTTACACTCAAAGCCTCAGATAAACAAACTAAAAATGCCTCTGCCTGAGCCAATAAGGTATCACCAGTAAAACTAAAACCAGTCACATTATGCTCAACTGTATCTTTTAAGCCGCCAACACTGTGCACAAGACAAGGCTGACCTGCTCGCATTGCCAGCATTTGGCTAATGCCACACGGCTCAAAAGAGCTAGGCATTAAAAATAAGTCCCCTAGTTGATACATTAAATCACCAACACCTTGGCCATAACCTTTTAAAAACAATAAATTGCTATTTCGTGCCATCGCAGTGGTAAATAATTGTTCTAGTTTTTTATCGCCCGAGCCCAATACAATCAAGCGACCATTATATTGGTTTATAACCTTGCATACCTCATCAATAGTTAAACTATTGTTGTGTGGCTGGCACAGCAGCAATACTTTTTGCTCGGTGAGCCGCCCTACACTGGTCACTAAAGGCCCTTGCAGCTCTGATGCCATAAATTGTAAAACACGTTGGTGAGCAATATAGTGGCTGCTGTCTAAGTGTACGTTTTTTGCCATCCAACTAAAAAGCGTAGCTTCTATCTGCT
Organism: Pseudoalteromonas sp. 3J6; assembly: GCF_903995135.1. Classification (GTDB taxonomy): domain Bacteria; phylum Pseudomonadota; class Gammaproteobacteria; order Enterobacterales; family Alteromonadaceae; genus Pseudoalteromonas. The sequence goes on from NZ_LR877185.1 coordinate 1,682,291, forward strand.
CTAAAAGCTCGCTAAGCGTTGCCTGCTTCGGGTGTTGAGTTGTGTAATCACAGCCGTTGAGTATCCCAATCAGCTTGCCCTGCTCAGCCGCTTGTTGTAAGTCACGCTCGAGTCCTTCACCACCAAAAAAACCGCCTGCATTGTTACTCGCTATCTGCACTTCTTGGCTATAACTGGGTGAAACCACATGTACTTTATCGGCTAAATTAATAGCACTGCGCATGGGGTTAAAACAATGAGGGTAACGAGGATCACAAAGCAATTGACCATCATAACTTAATGAGGGAAACCACGCTTCTAAGCTAGAGTCATCGTCTTTAAAAGGGCGAATACCTTGTAAGGCTAAGTTATGAACAGTGTACACCAAGCGCAGCTTAGCAAGTTTACGATAGCGAGGCTCAAATTTTAGTAACACTGCCACACAAGCACTGTGCCAGTCGTGTAAATGTAACGTGTTTGGTTGTTTTAATACCCCTTGTAAAAGCGCTTCACAAATCGCGGCATTAAACAGTGCAAACTTACTCGCATCAGTAGCAAATGGACGATTGTCATCATCGTTGCAATACACACTATGTGATTGGCTGAACAAAGGGTGGCTTATTACTATTTGCCTCACTGCATTTTGCGTTTGTGGAATTTCAAACAGCGATAAAACGTGAGAGGCTGAATTGAACGCAACGTTTACTTCACCAATAAAACGGCGCTCACCCAATTCAAAACCATAATCAGGAATAGCCACATCAATCGTTAGTCCCTGTGTTGCTAACGCTTTAGGTACATCACGTATGACATCGGCAACACCACCGACTTTGGCATTAGGTAACGCATCATTTTCTGCGGCAACCATTAATACATGCATTTATTTACTCTTATAGTTAGCTGCAAGGCTTTCGCCTTGCTATTTAATTATTGATTTAACTTAGTGTCTAACTTTGTCAGCATCTCGCGGGTTACCAAAACAATTCCCTTTTTAGAGACTCTAAAACCATTGGCTTCGTCTGTTTTACGATCATAACCAATTTCTAATCCTGGGGGGATCTCACAGCTTCTATCAATAATGGCACGTTTAATTTTACACCCACGGTTAACTATAACACCGGGTAAAATAACCGACTCTTCAATAGTACAATATGAGCGAATATGTACATTAGAAAACAGTAATGACTTTCTCACTAATGAACCTGAAATAATACAGCCGCCCGATACGGTTGAATCAACAGCCATACCTCGACGATCGTCATCATCAAAAATAAACTTAGCTGGAGGAAGCTGCTCTTGGTATGTCCAAATTGGCCAAGTAGGGTCGTACAAATCCAATTGAGGCTCAGGCATAACCAACTCCATGTTCGCTTCCCAAAATGAATCTAAAGTCCCTACATCGCGCCAATAAGGTTGCCCTACTTGTGCAGGATCTCTAAATGGGTAAGCAAACACATTATGCTCTTCGATAATGGCAGGAATAATGTCATGGCCAAAATCACGTCCTGAGCCTTCGGTTTGTGAATCTTTTTGTAATTGCTCAAATAAAAACTCAGTATTGAATACGTAATTACCCATTGACGCTAAGCATGTACCAGGTTTACCAGGCACAGAGGTAGGTTCGGCTGGTTTTTCGTCGAATCGCCGCACTCGATTTTCTTGATCAACGGTCATTACACCAAAGGTGCCTGCTGCTTCTTCAACCGCGACTTCTAAACAGCACACGGTCATATCGGCACCATTTTCTACATGCTTTGCTAATAAACCGCCGTAGTCCATACGATACACATGATCGCCTGACAAAATCATTACATATTTAGGTAGTTCATGACGAATAATATCCATATTTTGAAATACCGCATCGGCAGTACCGCAATACCATTCATCACCATTACGCTGTGATGCAGGTAAAATCTCAACTGACTCGCCTAATTCCTTTTTAAAGTGCCCCCATGCACGATTTACATGGCGTATTAGCGAATGAGATTTATATTGCGTTGCAATTCCGACACGTCTTACACCAGAGTTAATACAATTTGATAGTGGAAAATCAATAATACGGTGCTTACCGCCAAAATAAACGGCTGGTTTTGCTCGCCAGTCTGTTAGCTCATGCAGACGAGAACCTCGTCCGCCGGCTAGAATCAGTGCATAGGTGTCTCTGGTTAAATTACTTATATAGCGATTTGCATAACTGGGCATATTACTCTCTCCGTTTAGTGTCAGCTGTCAGTGTTCGTTTTAACTATTTGGTGTGTAGTATCTAGTGGGGTTAAATGCCATATGTCATCACAATATTGACCAATCGTTCTGTCACTAGAAAATAAGCCACTGGCCGCGGTATTTAAAATACTCATTTGAGTCCAGTAGGTTTGATCAGCGTACGCTTTATCCACTTCACGCTGCGCTGAAATGTAACTGGCAAAGTCATGTGCAGTTAGCCACGCATCGTCTTTGCTTTTAATGCAGTTAATCACATCATCAAATAAGCCTGGTTCAAATAGATTAAAATGACCACTTTCGAGGAGATGCATCACGTTATTTAGATCTGGATTATTCGCAATAATTTCACTGGGATTATAATGCGCTTTAATTTCGTCAATATGCTCGGCTTGTGCGCCAAATAAGAAGAAGTTTTCAGCTCCTACTGCATCGCGGATTTCAATATTCGCGCCATCTAACGTGCCTATTGTGAGCGCACCATTCATCATAAACTTCATGTTGCCGGTACCGGATGCTTCTTTACCTGCTGTAGAAACTTGCTCCGACAAATCTGTTGCAGGACATATAGTTTCCATGGCGGTCACATTGTAATTTGGTAAAAAGGCAACTCTTAAAAACATCGATACTTCAGGGTCTTTGTTGATCACCTCAGCAACATTATTAATCAGTTTAATAATTTTCTTCGCCATCATATAACCAGGTGCGGCTTTACCTCCGAGTAATACACACCGAGGTACCATGCCTTGTGTATCGCCACGACGAATGCGGTCGTATAAATGAATAACATGTAGCACATTGAGTAACTGGCGCTTATATTCATGAATACGCTTTACCTGCACATCAAATAGCATATTTACGTCAAACTCAACGCCACACTTTTGCTTTACTAAATCGACTAAACGCTGCTTGTTTTGCCGTTTTGCCTGCTGCCATGTTACGTGCAATTGAGGATCATCATAAAAACGACGTAATTGGCTAATTTTTGCAAAGTCGCCTACCCAGTCTTTTCCTATTTTCTCGCTAATAATATGGCTCAGACCCGGATTACAATAAGCAAGCCAACGCCTTGGTGTCACCCCATTGGTTTTGTTATTAAACTTTTCAGGCCATAATGAGTAAAAATCTTTAAACAAACCCGCAGTTAATAACTGGGTATGCAGTGCGGCTACGCCATTGACTGAATAACTACCAACAATGGCTAAAAAAGCCATGCGAATTTGCGGCTCTTCGCCCTCTTCAATTAATGATAAGTCTCGTTGCTTTTGCACATCACCCGGCCAATGCCTTGCAACCTCTGCTAAGAAACGGGCATTAATTTCAAAAATAATTTCTAAAATACGTGGTAATAATTTAGCAAATAATGCCACTGACCATTTTTCTAATGCCTCCGGCAATAAAGTGTGATTTGTATAAGCCATGGTTTTGGTTGTGATGTTCCATGCCTGATCCCAGTCGAGTTCATGGTCGTCAACTAAAATTCGCATCAGCTCTGCCACGGCAATACTAGGATGAGTGTCGTTAAGCTGAAAAACATGATGCTGAGCAAAGTCAGTAAAATCATCCCCATATTGTTCAATCCACTGGCTGAGTACATCTTGAATGCTTGCCGATGATAAAAAGTATTGCTGGCGTAATCGCAATTCTTTACCATTTTCACTGCTGTCGTTAGGGTACAACACCATGGTTATTTGCTCTGCAAGATTCTTTTGTGCTACCGCTTCTGAATAGCTACCGGCATTAAATTCGGCTAAATTAAATTCATCGGTCGCTTCAGACTTCCAAAGCCTGAGGGTATTAACAATATTATTTTTATAGCCCGGAATGGGGACATCATAAGGAACCGCTAACACATCTTGGGAGCTCACCCACTGGCGATGTTCACGGCCAAATTTATCGGTATAACTTTGTACATAACCCGAGAACTTAACCCGTTTAGCTTGCTCTGGTGCACTCAATTCCCAAGGATGCCCTTCGCGAAGCCAGTTATCCGGTTGCTCAACCTGGTTACCTTCTTTTATTGATTGATTAAACATGCCGTATTCATAGCGAATTCCATACCCCACTACAGGCAGCGCTAAACTCGCGCAACTATCTAAAAAACATGCAGCTAGACGCCCTAAGCCACCATTACCTAAGCCGGCATCATGCTCTGCTTGTTCTACATTTTCCAACTCAGTACAGTAAGCTTGCAGTGCTGTACTTACCTGAGATTCTAAATCAAGGTTGAGTACCGCATTACCCAGTGCTCTACCCATTAAAAATTCTAGCGATAAATATGCTGTTTTACGGCGTTTATGTTGTTTAATTTGCTTATTAGTGTCTCTGCAACGCGCAACGAGTCTATCTCTTATCGTCAGCGCCAATGCATGATACAAATACAACTGCGACTCTCCCACCACATCACGCCCTAAGGTGTAATAAAAGTGGCGAGTTAAATCATCACTTAAGGTACTTTCATCAATCAACGGGCCTTCTTGCCAGCTTTTTACCACACACACTTGCTTGTCTTGCTTAGTCATAATCATCGCCTTCTAAATTGGCACTAAAAACCCAACTACTTTGTGCTGAAATATTCACGGTTGCATCTTCTTCAACAACAGATGATGCGTTATTTACGCTTGATAACACTAACGTCCAAGGCCTGATAATGGGAGATTGTGGTAATTGGCAGAGCACAGGCTGTTTACTGGCGTTTAAAATAATTAATAACCCATGCTTATTTTGCTTATCAAGCAAGCTATACATTAAAAATTGTCGCGTATCTTCATGCCAATGTGTTTCATCCATTTCTTTACCTTGCTCGGTAAACCACTTAACGGTGAAACGTTCATCTATATCATCTAAAAATACACTGTGTTTGAACGCGCTGTGACCGCGCCTAATTTTTAACGCATCATCTATAAACTGAATTAAGCAATGGTTTAGCTGTGAGTCTTTCCATGCAAGCCAGCTGGTACGATTATTCTGGCAATAAGCGTTATTATTACCGCCTTGGGAGTGGGCCATTTCACTGCCTGAGGCTATCATTGGCACCCCTTTAGAGAGCAGTAAGGTAAGTAAAAAGTTTTTTTGTTGTTGTAGGCGCAAGCCCATTATTTCAGGATCGCTACTAAATCCCTCAACTCCGCAATTAAACGAATAATTAGCGCTGTGGCCATCTTGATTGTTTTCACCATTTGCTTGGTTATGTTTGTGCTCATAACTGACTAAATCGGCAAGGGTAAAACCATCATGACTGGTAATAAAATTAATACTATTAAGCGGGCCACGATTACTGTGTTCAAAAATATCAAAGGAGCCATGTAAACGCTTGGCAACATCACTAATAATGCCTTTTTCGCTTTGCCAAAAACGTTTAATCACATCACGGTATTGATCGTTCCACTCACGCCAAGGAGCAGGAAAAGCACCTAACTGATACCCACCAGGGCCTATATCCCACGGCTCACTGATCAGTTTTACTTTATTTAATATAGGATCTTGTGCAACGGCCTGTAAAAACGTGTGAGAAGCACTAAAGCCGGTACTTGAACGCCCTAAAATGGTTGCTAAGTCAAATCGAAAACCATCCACTCCCATAACTTCCACCCAATACCGCAAGCTATCAAGAACCAGTTGCAAAGTTTTTGGATGGTCAATATTTAAGGTGTTACCACAGCCGGTATCATTTATGTATACATTAGGTTGCCCAGTAATAGTGCGATAATAAGTAAGGTTATCGAAGCCACGTAAAGACAATATCGGTCCATCACTGCCCCCCTCGGCAGTATGGTTGTATACAACATCTAAAATAACTTCAATATTGGCGCGATGTAATTCGCTGACCATCTGTTTAAATTCGTTTATATCGTCATTAACCAAATAGTCTTTATGGGGGGTAAAAAAATTGATGCTATTGTAGCCCCAGTAATTTTGTAGCCCTTTAGTAATTAAAAACTGTTCACTTATAAACGCATGTACAGGCAAAAGCTCAATAGCTGTCACCCCTAAACTTTTTAGATGCTCAATAAAACACGGATGGCTTAAGCCTAAAAACGTACCTTGCTGTGCTTTTGGAATACCTGGATGACGACAGGTAGCGCCCTTTACATGGCATTCATAAATAACCGTATTAGCCCAGCTGTGATCAGGCTTTTTATTGATATATGAAACAGATGTAGTCACTTTAGATTTAGGGATATCTATTGCATTATTAACCACGCTTTTAGTGCCTATCGGCATTTGCCCGTAATGGCGCTCGCTCCAAGTAAACTCGTTAAACAAGTCTTTTGCATACGGGTCAATCAGTAATTTATGTTCATTAAATAACATACCTTTTTCATGGTTATACTCACCATCAACCCTAAAGCCATATAATGCGCCAGCGCTCAGTGGTGCAACGTGAATACTCCACACTCCGCCTTCGTTAATATTCATAGCTATTTTTAATATTTCTGTATGGCCACTTTTATCAAATAAACAAACAAATGCTTGGCTTGCATTAGGGGCGTATAAGGCAAAGTTGACACCGTTGTTTTGTACAGTCGAGCCTAGTGGCAAAGGTGCACCATGGGTAACCTCAAAGCAATTACTCATCATTCACCTTTTGTAAGTAGACCGTGGTTAAGCCACCCATGTGCAATGTAATACTGTGATCAAAGCCATGACTTGGTTGATTAATTGAATGTATTAGTTGGCTTGGCTCATCAGTGACATTAATACCTGAGCCAAAAAAACATGACTCATCAGTATTTAATATCACCTTGTAACTGCCTGTAGCAGGCACGCCTAAAGTAAAATGTTGATAAGCAGTTGGGGTAAAATTAGCGACAATAACTATAAAATCATCAGCACTTTTAGCATAACGAATAAAGCTAAATATACTTTGCTGACTGTTATCATTATCTATCCATGAAAAACCAGTCGCACAGCTATCAAGCTCATAAAGTGCTGGATGGGCTTGGTACACATGATTAAGGCGTTTAACCGTATCTTGAATACCTTGGTGACTTTGATGCTCAAGCAAGTGCCAATCTATTGAATGATCATGATCCCACTCTTTTCGCTGGGCTATTTCCGCGCCCATAAACAGTAGTTTTTTTCCTGGATGCGCCCACATAAACGCATAATATGCCCGTAAATTAGCAAACTGTTGCCAATCGTCACCAGGCATTTTGTTTAGTAGTGAACCTTTGCCGTGAACGACTTCATCATGACTCAGTGGTAAAATGTAATTTTCACTAAAAGCATACACCATAGAAAATGTCATTTTATGATGATGGTATTTCCTAAATAGTGAGTCTTGCTGCATGTAATGCAAACTGTCATTCATCCAGCCCATATTCCATTTGTAACCAAAGCCCAAACCATTATGCTCAACGCTTTGCGTTACTCCGGGCCACGCCGTTGACTCCTCAGCCACCATCATAATACCGGGATTATTCTTATAACTGCGCATGTTTACTTGTTTAAGGCACTCAATTGCCCCTAAGTTTTCTCTGCCGCCGTAACAATTAGCTACCCATTGCCCTTCTTTTCGGCTGTAATCAAGATACAACATAGATGCCACTGCATCCACTCGCAGTCCATCAATACCAAATTGACTAAGCCAATACATCGCATTCGATATTAAAAAGCTTTTAACTTCAGGGCGATCGTAATTATAAATATAGGTATTCCAATCAGGGTGAAACCCTTGACGCATATCAGCATGTTCATATAAATGGGTGCCATCAAAACAATGTAACCCATGAGGATCGCTTGGAAAGTGCCCCGGCACCCAATCGAGTAAAATACCGATATTGGCTTTATGGCATTGCTCAACTAAGTATTTAAAGCTGTTGTAATCACCAAAACGACTTGTTGGTGCAAACAAGCCTACCGGCTGATACCCCCATGAGCCATCAAACGGGTATTCACTAATAGGCATAAGTTGTAAGTGAGTAAACCCCATATCAGTCACGTAACTTACAAGCTTATCTGCCAGCTCGCCGTAGTTTAAATAACGATTATGTTCAGCGCGTTGCCAAGAACCTAAGTGCACTTCATAAATACTAATAGCGGCATCAATATGATTGCGCTGTTGCCTATTTACAATCGCTTTTTCACTGAGCTTAATAGGGGTAGGTTTGTACTGTAATATACTTGCAGTGCCTGGCGCTTGCTGCATTTTAAAGGCAAATGGATCGGCTTTATCTAAAACTTCACCACTGAGTGTGGTGATAGCAAATTTGTAACACATCTCGGCGCACAGCCCCGGGATAAATAACTCCCATACACCACTGGCAGGATGAAACCGCATGAAGTGACGATTGGCCTGCCAAAAGTTAAATTCGCCAATCACTGAAACACTGGCAGCGTTTGGTGCCCATACACAAAAACGAACACCGTCTACGCCCTGTTGAGTCATAAATTGCGCGCCTAAGTGCGCATAGGCATGCTCAAGACTCCCTTCGTTAAACAGGTACATCGCTTGCTCATCAAGCGTACTACTGAAGCTGTATTCATCGTAAAAGGTAATATTATTGCTTTCATAACTAACTTGGCATTGGTAAATACTGCTTGGCATACTTGATAGCTCAGCTATAAATAAATCACTTTGTTTATAGCGCAATGCAGTAATTGTTTGATCACCAATTAACAATTCAACCTGCAGTGCTGCTGGCAAATACACTCGAATTTCTATGCCGCTTTGTGTACTATGCGCTCCTAAAAAGCTAAACGGGTCTTTAAAGCGTCCTGCTGCGAGCGCAGTAACTTGTGAATCATAATCAGTCACTGGCGTTGATTTCATATTTTTTATACTGCCCATTTACCCATTCCTCATTGAATGTATTGCAGTCAAAAGTGATGCATTATCAGTAAAAATATCCTCGCACGTATGTGTTAACACCCGTCTCCAATTGGGATATTCTTTATCTGTACCCGGAATGTTAACTGGGTAGCATTGTTTGTCTAAGTCATCAATTTGTAGGGCAAATAATCGCGATGGCGACTTTGCTAAACACAAAGCCAGCGCGCTATAAATCGCAAAAGCATCAGTGTTTAATGACATATCAGAATGTGTGTCGTGTGTATTAATAAAACCAAGTAGCCGCTGTTGTTCTTGTTGACGTTGCTGCACGAGCTGCTGGTGTTTAGCGGCATCAATCAGCTGATACTGTTGTTTGAGGGTTAAATCACTATGCTGCCACCAGCCAACAAATGGCGGTACGTCATGATTGGCAATCATTAGCAGGCATTGTTCGCTAAGATGATCGCGATGAACAAATTCATCATTTTGTTGTTTTTCAAAATAAAATAAACTGTTTGAAAAAATTCCACTGCTCACCAGCGCTTCTTTTACTTCAGGTGGCACAACACCTAAATCTTCGCCTATCACGACAGCCTTATTTAGGTGTGATTCAATTTTCAAAATAGCTAACAAGTGCTCGAATGGATAGTAAACATAGCAACCATCTTGGCTGTTATTATTGTTAAAGCACCACCATAAACGTCTAATTGCCATAACATGATCAATGCGTAATCCACCCACAGCATTCATATTGGCGCGTATAAGTGAGCGGTAAAAGTAATAGTTATTGTCAGCAAGGCGCTGAGGATTTATTGCTGGCAAACCCCAATTTTGGCCACTTTCAGCCCAAGGATCTGGTGGAGCTCCCACAGTCGCATCTTGGCTAAACAGTTTCTGCTGATGTTTATATTCGCTGCCCTCTTTGGCACAGCCAACTGCTAAGTCGTTAATCAAACCAATCGCCATTCCTTGGCCGATACAATGTTGTTGGCACAGTATGAGTTGGCTATGTGCTTGCCATTGCAGGTAATGGTCGAATGTCGGCTGCGTAGTTTCTAGCATAGCAAGTACATCACGGTGCTGTTTACAAAATGCAGTAAACTCGTTATGCCGTGCTTGACTACCCTGTTGTTGAAAATGCACAAAAAGCAGTTTAAAGGCATTATATTTCTGCTCAGTAACCGTTTTATAATTGATAAAGGTTATATCTTGCTCACTGTGCGACGTTAAACAACAAGAGGATAAGTAATCATCTAAAGCGGGGTTGTTAATACTATCGGGCGATAAGTTAATTGCTATATACAATGGATTGAGTAACGCGCGGTTACTGGGGTTATAGGGACTAGCGCACTCTGGGTTATCTGCAAATAATAAGTGCAGTGGATTAAGTAAAATATAATCCATTTTTTGTTTTGCACATAACGTGGTTAATTCAAGTAAATCATTAAAATCACCAATTCCCATTCCGGCTTGGTTTTTTAATGTATATAACTGAATTGATAAGCCAAGGCGTTTACTATCGGCAATTTGATAAACTTGTTTAGGGATAGACCAAATTTGTGTAGTTGCCGATTGCGCTCCCATACTCAGCAAAGCATCATAATAACCCGTAGGTAAATGGGTAAGTGGTAACGCTATTTCAATATAACGGCAGTCATTAAAAAAATACTCGCCTAATGGCGCATAGTCAGCTATTTGCTCAAATTGCAGTTTTATATTTAATGCAGGTACATTAAGCGTAATTTTATGGTGCGCGTCGGCTTCTTTAATACGTACTTTAAGCACATTGCTAGGCTGCTTTACTAAGCTAACAGCCGGTGCAAGCGTTAACCAAGTGGCCGCATCTAATTGGTAATTTAACTTATCTATTTGCTCTGCATCACTGGTGTCAACGCCACAACACTGCAAGGCTAACTTGCGCGTTTGTTCGCTAAAAACAACGTGTTCACCAGTGTACTTAGTGTATTCATAGCCTATTCCATGCAAATAAAATAATTGCGATAGTGCGTCCATTCACCAACCTTAATTAATGCGTTGTGTATTTACTATACTGTTCTCTGAACCAAAATTATTAGCCCGATAACCATCAGCCTGATGGTCGTTATCCCACTGCTTACCATTAATCAAATAACGAAAGTGAAACTCTTTATCAACAGGCAAACGCTGTTTACACTTAAACACACCCAACTTTTTGTTCAGTTTCATTGGCACTGGCTGCCAATCATTAAACTCCCCAAGTAAACAGACATCATCAGCATCCGGATGAGAAAATTCAAACGTGACTTCTGCTTCGTTTTTTGTCTTAAAAAAGCGTTTATTCAACATAATAGGCTCCAACTAAACCGTAAGGGTTATTCATCTTTGCCACAGGCCAAACAGCTTAAATAGGCGATGTGGAATCCATTCATTCACATAAAAACAAGCTTAAAGTTAAACAAAACTTTATTTACGCATTATTACAGTGCGTTATTTATTTTACCGCACTAGGTTGGTGCAGTTTTCAACCATTTTAAACAGGTTTTTAGGTAAGCTCTTTAACTGAGCAATTTTTAAACCAACTACACCCGATTAAATTTCTTTTACAACAATTCACACATAATCGTTTTTTATTACCACATTGAGGTTAAAAAACCTTTAGCTTAACAACATCATCAGCGATAATAATTATCTACCTAGCCAATGCCGATAAATATTTAAAAACTATGATTAAAAAAAGCATTCTTATTACCTCTGTTATTGTTTTTCTCACCATCATCGCTGTTGTGGGTAGTTCAATTTATACACTATATAGTAAAAAGCTTGTCTCTGTAGATCCAAAGTTAAAAGAAATTTCAGGTATAGAATTTGATAAATATAAACGTCTATGGGCTATTAATGACAGCGGTGACGAACCTAAGCTTTATAGACTCAATGATGATGGTTCTATCGCTAAAGAAATTTTGGTGAGCAATGCAAAAAATATTGATTGGGAGGACATGACGCAAAATAAATTTGGTCATTTTTTCTTGGGTGACTTTGGTAATAATAAAAATGAACGTAAGTGGCTAACCATTTATAAAATAGAAAACCCCATTGATATTAAAACAAATACCACTGAAGCTGAGATAATTAAATTTACCTACCCAGAATTAGACGGCAGCCCAATAAAGCCAGAACAACGTAACTACGACTTAGAGGCTTTTGTGGCTTTTGGCCGGCATTTATATTTATTTACAAAAAACCGAACTGAGCCCTTTGATGGTATTACCAATGTTTACAAAGTAGGCGACCATGCTGCAAATTTTGACGCCCAGCTAATAGACTCATTTAGAACCTGTACCACTATGGAAAAGTTATGCTGGATCACCTCAGCGGCGCTCAGTCCAAATAGAAAAAAACTTGCACTACTAGATTCAACCAGTATTTGGCTGTTTGAAAACTTCAAAGGAGATAAATTTTTCTCTGGCGATGTATCTAAAATTGATCTCGGCATTGTGACCCAAAAAGAAGCGATCACGTTTTATGATAACAATACTATTGCTTTTACCGATGAGGAGTTTAAAGGCATTGGCGGTAATGTTTATTTTTTAAAGCTCGACCAAGTTACTAAAGTTAAAGTCAAACGAAGTCATACTCAAGCTAAGTAAGTTAAAATAAATCTATTTCTGAATCATTTTCTTGTACGTTGATTAGCTGCTCAGCGATTAAATCTTCGTAGATACAAAATTTATCTCGGCCATTATTTTTAGCGTAATAGAGTGCTTTATCAGCGTTCTCTATTACAGTGATTGGAAAATCATAAGGGCTAATACGTGCTAAACCAGCACTGACCGTCATATTTCCAATAAAAGGAAACGATGTATTTCTGACGAGCTGTAAAAATTCTGCCATTTTATTACTTATAGAGTCTGCCTCGGTAGGCTCAAAAACAATCACAAATTCTTCTCCACCAAAGCGAAAAATCAAATCGGTTGAACGAAAAAAATGACGCATATTTTGCGCTAATATCAGTAGCACTTCATCGCCACAGATATGACCATACTTGTCGTTTATATTTTTAAAGTGATCAATGTCTAAAATAGCCAACCAAGATGTAGATGCATATTTTTGCAGCCTTTTACCCTCACCCCGGGATAAACTGTGTACTTTCAATACTTGTTTTTCAATCAGTTGCTTTATTTTTTTCTCAAAGGTTTGTCTATTTAATAGACCTGTTAATTTATCTCTTTCATTTTCATGAAGAATGACTAAATAGTTTTCAAAAATACGACAAAAAGCATTCAACATCACTTGAGATGGACTATCTAGGCTGTTTGAAACCACTGAAATTGCGGCAACTGTTTTTTCTTGGCGGGTAATAGGTAACCAACGGCGCTCAATGCCATCTGTTGATTGAACCGTGATAATGCAAGCAGAACGTAAGCAAGATAGAAGTTCATCCTCAGGGTGTGTAACAATTTGTCGTTGTTGCCACTCAAATTGTTTTTCACCAGTAATTTTTAAACAAAGACTTTGCTCAATAGTAAGCTGGCCCTGAACTTCTACATCTTTGTAAACTGAGACTTCTTTACAGCCAATAAACTCTTGGATGGTCGATATCAAACTGTATTCAAGAGAATCTACATCTCTATTTTTAGTTATTTTGATGACTGAATTGAGTAAATTTTCTTGCATTGTACTCCCTAAAGCAAACTGGGCGTTAACAACTAATAAAATTCAGCATAGACCACGCCGTGGAATATGCTAGGTTTTATTAATGCCTGCCAGCTCAGGGAGATTTTTATTACTAATCTTAAATAAAGGAAACCTAACTATTAGTCATACAATTTATAAATTTTTCAGATACCAGCGTTATAGCCACTTTATCAGTGTACATAACCTCACTATTTTTTGTAATAAAGTCAGCACACTGCGCTTGTGATTGTTTGAATTTTTGCTTGCATGAGTTTACTGACTCTCCAATGACTTCTTGATAAATACTTTCATCACATAAGCTATTGGCAAACTGACTCGCACCAGTAATAATCTCATCAATATTGATGGGAGAGGATTCTAGTTTGAAAAATATATCGCTGTAAGTTTCAACCGTTATATTATCGCTTGAGTCAAATAAAGTGGCCTTCGCACTTAAATATGAGCCACCTATTATTAATAAGGCTGCAGCAGCTAGTGTTGTGTATTTCATAACATTTCCTTGTAATGTGTTTGAGCAGTTTTTCCAAAACACCCTGTTTTACATAGTATAACCAACTAAGGTTTATACATGTAATAAGTATATTTATCAGGTTTATTCAATACTTGGGGATTGTGGTAAACGAAGAGGCGAAGAGCCTATTGATTTGGTAAAAACAATCCTTGTTCCTAATAATGAGAAGGTTACAATTAAGTAGGCTTAAATGCAAATAATTAATACTCACTGAATGGTGATAAACAATCAAATTAACGCTTAAATTTAGTTTCTAAAATAACCGATGAACGAGTACGCTCTACGCCATCGAGATTACCTATATCGTCCAGTAAATGGCTCAACTGCTCAAGGTTTTGAGCCTCAACAATGGCAATTAAATCAAACTCACCACTAATTGCATACAACTGAGATATAGCATCTATTTGCTTTAACTCTACGTTGGTTTTTGTCGTTAGCTTCTGCATAACCTTTATAGAGACGTGCGCAGAAACCAAGCTATTTAAAAAATCATCACCAAAGTCAACGCTATACCCTTTAATTACCCCACTTTGCTCCAACTTGAGCATACGGCTTTGCACTGTTGAGCGTGATAAATTTAAATGCCGAGCTAGATCAGAAATACTCGCTCGAGCGTTCATTTTTAATACTGATAGTAACTTTTCATCTTGGGGAGTTATCATAATGCTAATAAGTTTCGTTGATTTGACCATTATTCTAATCATTTTTCACAAAATAGCACTGCAAATTTAATTCATAACCTTTGATAATGACACTTTTAACAAGTAAAACGCATTGTATTGCTGAATAAGCCTGAGCTTAGCGTTATTTTTCAGCAACGTATTTTTTTATGTGATTAATTTAGGTGTAAAAATGCAAGTAACCAGAGATTTATTTAACGACGTAATGGTCCCTAACTACAACCCATCTGCAGTTATTCCGGTTCGTGGTGAAGGCTCACGCGTGTGGGATCAAAATAATAACGAATTTATCGATTTTGCCGGTGGTATTGCGGTTAATTGTTTAGGTCATTGCCACCCTGCATTAGTAGGCGCACTTAAAGAGCAAGGCGAGAAAATTTGGCACTTAGCAAATGTAATGACCAATGAGCCAGCACTTCGCTTAGCTAAAAAAATGGTTGATGCGACCTTTGCTAAAAAAGTTTACTTTGCAAACTCAGGAGCTGAAGCAAACGAAGCGGCTTTAAAATTAGCGCGTCGCTTTGCACTGGATAAATTTGGTGCTGAAAAATCTAAAATTATCGCTTTTAATAAAGGCTTTCATGGCCGAACTTTTTTCACTGTAACAGTAGGTGGCCAAGCCGCTTACTCTGATGGTTTTGGTCCAAAACCTGCTGATATTGTTCATTGTGATTACAATGATATTGCCGCTTTTGAAGCCTTAATTAGTGATGATACTTGTGCGGTAATGATGGAGCCATTACAAGGTGAAGGCGGTATTGTGCCACCAACCAATGAATTTGCACAAAAAGTACGTGAACTGT
Organism: Pseudoalteromonas sp. 3J6; assembly: GCF_903995135.1. Classification (GTDB taxonomy): domain Bacteria; phylum Pseudomonadota; class Gammaproteobacteria; order Enterobacterales; family Alteromonadaceae; genus Pseudoalteromonas. Next base: position 1,697,933 of record NZ_LR877185.1, read on the forward strand.
GTACTAAGCATAACGCACTGCTAATTTTTGATGAAGTGCAAACGGGTGTTGGCCGTACAGGTCACTTATACGCATACGAAGGCCTAGATGTTATTCCTGACATTTTAACCACGGCTAAAGCATTAGGTGGCGGTTTCCCAATTGGCGCGATGATCACCACTACTGACATTGCAGCTCACCTAAAAATAGGGACTCATGGTTCTACCTACGGTGGTAACCCATTGGCATGTGCTGTTGCAGAAGCTGCATTTGACACAGTAAATACCCCTGCGGTTTTAAATGGCGTAAAAGAACGTGAGCAAATGTTCCGTGATGGTCTAAATACTATTAACGAAAAATACCATGTATTTAGTGAAGTACGCGGTAAAGGCTTACTGATGGGTGCGGTATTAAATGAGAAGTTTGAAGGCCGTGCTCGCGACTTTTTAGTCGCAAGTGCTAACAACGGTTTAATGAATTTAGTCGCCGGAATGAACGTTATCCGCTTTACGCCTTCATTAGTGATCCCATTTGAAGATATTAAAGAAGGCTTAGCTCGCTTTGAAAAAGCAGTGAGCGAAGTTGTAAACGGTTAATCACTAAGTAAAACATATTAAGCCCTGAGATAAATGTTTACCTCAGGGCTTTATCGGAGCAAGTAATTAATGCAAGTACTACGTCCTATTACTGTCAATGATTTTGCAGCACTTAAAGAGATTGCCATTGAATCAGGCCATGGTTTTACCTCTTTACCTGTCGATGATGGGCAACTACAAGAAAAAATAGACCGTGCACAAAACAGCTTTACTAAAAACGTTGATAAGCCTATCGACGAAAGCTATTTATTTGTTTTAGAAGACAGTCACACTGGCAAAGTAATTGGTACTACCGCCATTGAAGCAGCCGTCGGCTTGTCTGTACCTTTGTACCATTACCATTTAGGTAAAACCGTCCATCATTCACCCACTTTAGGCGTTTACAATACCGTTGATATTTTAAGTATGTGTAATGACTACACTGGTTGCTCAGAAATATGTACTTTATTTTTACGTGAAGACAGCAGAAAAGGCTTAACAGGTCGATTTTTATCACGTTCACGCTTTTTATTTATGGCACAGCATAGTGAACGCTTTGCCGACACTGTAATTGCTGAAATGCGTGGCGTGAGTGATGACCAGGGGCACTCTCCATTTTGGCAATGGTTACAAGAACACTTTTTTAGTATTGAATTTCCACAAGCCGACCACTTAGTAGGCTTAGGCGATAAAGTATTTATTAGCGAGCTTATGCCCAAATACCCTATCTATGTAAACTTACTAAGTAAAAATGCACAAGCGGTGATTGGCCATGTCCATGATAAAACCAAGCCTGCACTTAAGTTACTTGAAAAAGAAGGGTTTGAACATCGTGGCTACGTTGATTTATTTGACGCAGGCCCCACGGTAGAGGCAAAGCTCGGTAATATTCGCAGTATTCGTGATTCACAGGTTTGCCCTATTACCATTGGTGAACTTGAACATATTAATGAGCAAAGCTCAGATACCCTTGCTATTTGTAATCAAGGAGTTAGCGACTTTAGAGCCACGTTAACTAAACACGCTCATTATAATCAAGCAAAGCACACCTTAGTTATCAGCCAAGAAGTAGCTGATGCACTTCATTTAAATCAAGGAGATGCAGCGCGATTTTTCCGCCTGTAACACTATTTATGAACACACAACTAATTAATAACCAATGGCACGCAGGCCAAGGCCCTGCTTTTAATTCTGTTAACCCAAGTAATGGCGAAATTGTTTGGCAAGGTAATGGCGCCAGCCCCGAACAAGTTAGCAGTGCCATAGAAGCGGCAAGAGCTGCGCAAATTCAATGGGCCGATATGCCAATTGAACAACGTATTACCATTTTAGAAAACTTCGTTGCCCAATTAAAAGAACACAGCGAAGAATTTGCTAGCATTATTGCTCGTGAAACAGGTAAACCATTATGGGAAACACGCACAGAAGTCGGTGCGATGACAGGCAAGGTTGCTATTTCTATCCGTGCTTACAATGAACGTACTGGCACAACCGAAAACCCAATGCCTGGCGCAAAAGCCTTTATTCGCCATAAACCACATGGTGTAGTGGCTATTTTTGGCCCGTATAATTTCCCTGGGCATTTACCAAACGGTCATATAGTCCCTGCTATATTAGCGGGTAATACCGTGGTGTTTAAACCATCTGAATTAACTCCTCATGTAGCGCAGTTTACTTTAGAGCTGTGGCTAAAAGCAGGCTTACCTGCTGGGGTTATAAACCTTGTTCAAGGTGAACTAGAAACAGGTAAAGCACTTGCCTCACATCAAGATATCGATGGCTTATTTTTTACTGGTAGCTCAAACACAGGCCATTTATTACATAAACAATTTGCAGGCCATCCAGGTAAAATCTTAGCGCTTGAAATGGGCGGTAACAATCCGCTGGTGGTTAAAGATGTTGCTGATGTGAGCGCCGCCGTTCACGATATTATTCAATCGGGCTTTATTACTTCGGGTCAGCGTTGTACTTGTTCACGTCGATTATTTATAGAAAAATCAGCCAATGGCGATGCGATTTTAGAAAAGCTGATCAGCGCAACCAAAAATATTCTTGTAGATGATAGCTTTGCAGCCGAACAACCATTTATGGGTGCCATGATCAGTGAAAAAGCCGCCTTAGGCATGGTTGCAGCGCAAGCTGACCTAGTTAAACAAGGTGCTGAGGTACTCGTTGAGCTTAAACAATTAAAACCAGGCACTGGGTTTGTCAGCCCTGGTATTATTGATGTCACTAATATCGATGAAATCGCTGATGAAGAACACTTTGGCCCGCTAATTAAAGTATATCGTTACACTGACTTTGATAGCGCTATAGCAGAGGCGAATAACACCAGCTTTGGTTTATCTGCAGGTTTACTTGCAGACAGCGAAGATGATTACAGCCACTTTTTAAAACGTATTCGTGCCGGTATTGTTAACTGGAACCGCCCTATTACAGGCGCATCAAGCGCAGCGCCATTTGGTGGCATAGGTGCCAGTGGTAACCACAGAGCTAGTGCATACTATGCTGCTGATTACTGCGCATACCCAGTGGCCTCAGTAGAGTCAGAAAAAGTTAACTTACCGCAAACCCTCGCGCCGGGCTTAATAATTGAATAACAATTTTAGAAAATTTAAGGATTTACCATGCATACTGATGTAAACACATTATTTGATAACTTATGGCAAAACTACCTAACCGTAACGCCATCAGCTGATAAAATTCATGACTTATTAGGCTCAACGCAAAAAGACGACATTATTAACGATCATATTGCTTTGCGTACTTTTAACATAGAAAAAGTAGGCCTTGAAAAACTAGCTGCGCACTTTTTAGCTATTGGTTATAAAGAATGTGGTGAGTACCACTTTGAAGCAAAAAAGCTCTACGCCAAGCATTATGAACATAGCGATCCGACACAGCCTAAAGTGTTTATTTCTGAATTATTAGTTGAAAAATGTTCGCCTGAGCTTCAAGCTATCGTTACTGATATGGTTGCACAAATTGACGAAAGCGCTGTGACTGCCGATAACTTTTTATATTCGGGCACACATTGGCAAGTAAGCACCGATACATACAAAAAGTTATTAGCTGAGAGCGAATATGCGGCGTGGATGTCTGCGTGGGGTTACCGTGCAAATCACTTTACTGTGAACATTAATACCTTAGCTAAGTTTGATAACATCCATGATGTAAACCAAGCTCTTAAAGATGCAAGTTTTGCACTTAATACCTCAGGAGGCGAAGTAAAAGGCTCACCAGAGGTGCTATTAGAGCAATCATCAACATTAGCTGATGAATACGCTGTGACCTTTAGCGATGGCGATATGCGCATTCCTAGCTGTTTTTACGAGTTTGCTATTCGTTATCCAAAACCAGATGGTGAAATTTACACTGGATTTGTAGCAGCCTCTGCAGATAAAATTTTCGAGAGCACCAACGCACGTTAACTGTGTTGTGCTAAATTAAAAAAAGCCCGTTTTTGGGCTTTTTTTGTTTCTGAGAAAAAGCTTACTTATAAGTTATAAAAACAACGGCTTGTAGTCGTTTTCTAATTGTTCAAATGACAAATTACCAATAAAACGACCAAAGCTCAGCCACGTAGCAAGTCCTCTTAAATCTTTAAAATGGGGAGGCACAAATTGCGGGTTTTCAATCACACCTAAATCATGCAGTTGCGATATTAACCTAAAGTCATCAATTGATATTTTACCCACCAGCAATAGCGGTAATTGGTCAATTCTGCCAAGCTGTATCGCCACCCGAATTAAGTTATAAACCAATACAAAGCCTTTTATATAAGCAATGTCTTTAGTAAACGGTAAGCCGGTTGCCGTGCTACCTCTAAACACACGCTGTGCAAGGGTGTAGCTGTCGTCTTTTGATAATCCTTGTGCTACATAATCTCGGTATATATCTACAAACTCAGCACCATCAATCACTTTGGTGACCGCTTGAATACGATTTACTAATTTTGATAAGCGCCTAGGCGTTGATTTAAGAGTAATTATTTCAGTCAGTACTGCAAGTCCCTCTTGAGTCACCGTAGAGCTTGGCGTGCCTTTACTCAAGCAAGTTAAATAAGGTTGCGCTAAGCCATTTTGAGTGGTGCCTACATGGATCCAGCCCTCGTGTACCTCTAAAATATCTAATTCGCGCTGAGAAAACTTAACATCTTGATTAAGCTTTATATTGTTTGCTCCTGCTGCCGCATCACTGACAATTCCGTCACTTAGCATTACTTCCACATTAATGCCTTGCATACTGGCATTAACTTGTTCAGATAAAATCCGCACCGCATCACTGGCATCAATATTTTTAGGATCTTCAGGCAAAATGTTCGCATCAAGTAAACTTTTTAATGGCTGCTCGAGCATATTAGCAAGCTCAGATAAAGAAGGCTCACCAGCATGAAAAAGATCTTTTGGGTGACCAAATAGCTCTACCGACAAGTCATGAAATTCGGCAGTACCTCGATGCTCCAGCATATTAAGCACTGTTTTATATTCACCACACATTTTACCCATATATTGGGTTATTGGGTTTAATTGTCCCAACTGATTAATAATATTACGGTGCAGTGTTGAAAATGCTTGGCGCAACTCACTGGGCACAAATCCTAAATCGCGCTGTTGGTAATAGGCACGATCTATCAGAGGATTTTTTTGACATTTTTGCCTAAAAAACTCTTCTTTAGTCTGTTTATCCCAATTAATTGCATCGAGTATTCTAATGGGGGTTTGCAGTGCAATAAGTTGGTCGGATAATTCACGAGTTTTTAAAAGTAACGCTTTGTCTATCATGGTAAAAGCTCAGCATAAAGTGAACTTTGAGCATAATTTATAAATTGAAAATAACAAAGCAATATCGCACATTCTTGACTATTGTTTTTATGATGATCGACCCGCATATCTACCCCGTATGAGAGAATAAATAAAAGGTATAAACAATGAAAAATGAAATCGACAACAAACAGATTCTAGCGGTTTACGAACGTATCCAGCAACGTGGTAAAACCACAGAAGAAGGTAAGCTTTATCAGGGGGTCACTGCATTTTCTGATATTGACGGCTATACCGTTTACTTACAAGGCAGTGGGGTATTATTACGTTTTGGATTTCATAATACCTATCACTTAGATTATGAACATGACAAACACAAAGACGACTTTTTGAAGAAACTTTACAACATAGCTAACGAAGAATAATGCGACCAACAAATAGACGAAATAGGCCAACTAGTTCGCGCAATTTACAGTTTATTCACCAAGTTATTGCGCAATTAAAAGCTGAACCTGAAAAGCTGCAACTGATAAAAAATAACCTTGCTTATTACCGCGAACAAACACACTTAAAGCGCGGTTTTTTGCTCGCGATTGAACGTTTTGATTGGGTGTTTGAAGCTACTGATAACATCGACGAAATTTGTGAACAGATCATGGCCGATGATTATATTGGCAATCGCTTAAGACGTTATCCCCTTCTATTTAAAGGTGTTGTTGAAACCTAAACAGCACCTTGCTTTACCCCTTCTTAGGTTAACATTCGGTTAATTTACCTCCCATCTCCCTTTCTATAATCGGTATTTCATCGGAAAAACAGATATATTCGTTTTACCTTCACATAACTACCCTGCTGGTAAAAAATACAATTAGTACTCTAATAGTTAACGCACTAACAAATAAATCACTAAAAGTTTCTCTTACCTCGTAAACAATTAATTACACTATATAAGCAAACACAAAAAACAAATATAACCCACTGTTATTTATTGATTTTATATAAATCATTATGTTGTTAATTTTGCATCATTTAATACTCATTTTGTTAATCATTTATCCATACTTTACTCTCTTGCTATTTACACAAGCCTTGAATTGTTAGAGCTATTACCTTAAGCTTAATCTTTATTGAACGTTCAATTAATAAAAATTATGCCCAAAGTTGGAATGGAACCTGTAAGGCGTCAGCAGCTAATTGACGCGACTATAGAATCAGTTGCTCAAAAAGGGCTTCAAGCGACTACAATTAATAGCATTAGTAAAAATGCTGGAATGTCATCAGGCATAATTAGTCATTACTTTGGTGGGAAACAGGGGCTAATTGAAGCAACTGTGCGTTATTTACTCTCGAACTTGAAAGACGACTTAATTAATAAAGTTGATGAAAACACCACTGCAACTCAAAGGTTAATGTTTATTGTTGAATCAAACTTTGCGCTAGTACAACAACGAAAAGATACCACTCGGACGTGGCTAAGTTTTTGGGCGCAATCAATGCACGATAAGGAACTTCATCGTTTACAAAAAGTAAACAGCAAACGCTTGCAGAGCAATTTAACCGTTTCATTTAAGCAATTAATGCCTTTGGCGCAAGCGACACTCGCGGCCGAATTAACCGCAGCAATGATTGATGGCTTATGGCTTCGTGCCGTATTAAGCCAATCAGACGAAAATCAGTTTAAACACAGTGAATCACTGGCTAAAAACTACGTGCATTCACTTATCAAGCAATATGGAGCCTAACGTGACTACACCTATTTATCAAAACTTTATCAACGGCCAATTCCTTGCGAATAAAAGCGGCGAAACATTTGATGTAGTAAACCCTGCAACCGGCCAGGTAATTTATGCCGTTGAAGTCGCTGATGAGTATGTTCAAAACGCAGCGATAGAAAGTGCAAAACAAGGCTTTAAAGTTTGGTCAGCGATGACCCCTATTGAGCGCAGCCGTATTTTATTAAACGCCGTTGCTATTTTACGCGAGCGCAATGACGAGCTTGCCCTGGTTGAAGTTCTCGATACTGGTAAACCAATGCAAGAAGCTAACTGCGTAGATATTGAAACAGGCGCAGATGTTATTGAATATTTCGCAGGCCTTGCCCCTGCACAAGTTGGTCAACAGCAAATGGTTGGCGATGATTTTTATTATACTCGCAAAGAACCTCTAGGTATTTGTGCAGGTATTGGTGCATGGAACTACCCATTACAAATTGCATGTTGGAAGTCAGGTCCTGCTCTTGCAGCGGGTAATGCATTTATTTTTAAGCCATCTGAAGAAACACCACTTGGCGCAATTAAATTAGCCGAAGTGTTTATTGAAGCAGGCGTTCCTGCTGGCGTATTTAATGTAGTGCAAGGCGCGGGCGAAGTAGGTCAATGGCTTACTGCACATCAAGATATTGATAAAGTATCGTTTACTGGTGAAGTAGGTACAGGTAAAAAAGTTGTAGCCAGTGCTGCAGGCACATTAAAAGATGTGACTATGGAGCTCGGTGGTAAATCGCCATTACTAGTATTTGATGATGCCAATATAGAGCAAGCAGTAAGTGCCGCTATGCTAGGTAACTTTTATACCCAAGGTGAAATTTGCACTAACTGTACCCGTATTTACGTACACAAAAATGTTTACCAACAATTTATTGATGAACTTAAAACACGCACTGAAAACAATATTATTGCCGGCGACCCACAAGATCTAAACACTAACTTTGGCGCGCTTATTTCTAAAAAGCATCAAGATTTAGTAATGAGCTACATTAATAAAGGCCTTGAAGAAGGCGCAACACTATTAACAGGTGGTTCAACGCTTTCTCCAGAAGCAGCGCCAAATGGCTATTTTGTAGCGCCGACTGTGTTTGTTGATTGCAATGATGAAATGACTATCGTTAAAGAAGAGATTTTTGGCCCAGTAATGAGCGTTTTAGTCTTTGATGATGAAGATGATGTGATTTCCCGCGCTAATGGCACTCACTTAGGTTTAGCTGCAGGCGTTTTCACCAGCGACATTAAACGCGCTCATCGCGTAATTCATCAACTGCAAGCCGGTATTTGTTGGATTAATGCTTACGGTAACTCACCAGCAGAGATGCCAGTGGGTGGTTATAAGCAATCGGGTATTGGTCGTGAAAATGGCATAGAGACTCTAGATCATTACACACAAACTAAATCTATTTATGTTGGCATGGCCGACATAGAAAGCCCGTTTTAAGGAATCATCATGAACCACTCTTTTGATTATATTATTGTAGGTGCGGGCTCAGCAGGCTGTGTGTTAGCAAATCGCTTGTCTGAAGATTCAAGTAACAAGGTATTGTTACTTGAAACCGGCGGCAGCGATAAAAGCATCTTTATAAAAATGCCAACGGCACTCTCTATTCCAATGAATACAGATAAGTTTGCGTGGCAATTTCATACGCAACCAGAGCCACATCTAGATAACCGTGAAATGCATTGCCCACGCGGTAAAGTTCTTGGCGGCTCATCATCGATTAATGGCATGGTGTATGTGCGTGGCCACGCTAAAGATTTTGATGAATGGCAACAGCACGGTGCTAACGGCTGGGATTACCAAGCGTGTTTACCGTATTTTAAAAAAGCAGAAAGCTTTTACCTAGGTGAAAATAGCCATCGTGGTGGCAAAGGTCCGCTAGGTGTTAATAACGGCAATAACATGGAGAACCCGTTATACACTGCATTTATTGAAGCGGGTGCAGAGGCCGGTTATTCAACAACAAATGACTACAATAGTGCTCAGCAAGAAGGTTTTGGCCCTATGCACATGACCGTTAAAAACGGTGTGCGTAGCTCAGCCTCTCGAGAATATTTAGATCCTATTAAGCATCGTAGCAACTTAACAATCGTTACAGGTGCTCTTGCCCAGCGCGTTATTTTAGATGGTAAAAAAGCAACCGGCGTTGAATACAAGCTTAATGGCGCGGTTAAAACTGCAAAAGCAAATAAAGAAGTTATCTTAAGCGCAGGCTCTATTGGTTCACCACACCTACTACAGCTTTCAGGTATTGGTGATACTCAAGCACTTGAGAAAGCAGGCGTTGAAGTAAAACATCACTTACCAGGTGTAGGCCAAAACCTGCAAGATCATTTAGAGTTTTACTTTCAATATAAGTGTAAACAACCGATTACTTTAAACGGTAAGTTAGGCTTGTTTTCTAAAGGTTTAATTGGCGCAAAATGGCTACTAACTCGCAAAGGCTTAGGCTCAACTAATCATTTTGAATCATGTGCCTTTATTCGCTCAAAGCCAGGTGTTGAATGGCCTGACATACAGTATCACTTTTTACCGGCCGCTATGCGTTACGATGGTCGTAGTGCTTTTGCAGGGCATGGTTTTCAAGTGCATGTAGGCCATAACAAGCCTAAGAGCCGAGGTAGTGTCACTATTGCATCAGCTGATCCAACACAGCCACCTAAAATTGTATTTAATTACCTAGAGCATCAAGACGATATTGAAGGCTTTAGAGCGTGCGTACGTTTAACACGCGAAATCATTGAACAACCAGCATTTAACCAATTTCGTGGTGAAGAAATTCAACCAGGGCAACAAGTTCAAACTGATGAGCAAATTGATGCCTTTGTTCGCCAAGCCGTAGAAAGTGCTTATCACCCTTCTTGCTCTTGCAAAATGGGTGAAGATGATATGGCCGTGGTTAACTCAAACACTCAAGTGCGTGGCATACAAAGCTTACGTGTGGTTGATTCGTCAATTTTTCCGACCATACCGAACGGTAACTTAAATGCCCCTACGATTATGGTGGCCGAAAAAGCCGCGGATATTATTCTAGGAAATAAGCCCTTAGCTCATACAGGAGTTGATGTTGTGAATGCCACTGATTGGCAAACTACACAACGAAATAAAACCCTTTAATTTAGCCTGTCATAAAGGCCTCTCTCGTAAGCAAAATGCTTAAAGAGTGCCTTTATGTAGCTTGCAGTGGCTCACAAGCATAAATAGGTTATGCCGGTGTTGATGCAAGCACAATAAAAAACGGAGTATATATGTGTTACTTTTATTCATTCTGGGAGGGCGATAATGACTATTTGGCTTAATGCTGGCATTATTTTTACCTTACTTGCCATTGTTACTATTTTAATAAAATGGGGCAATGTACGCGTAGTAGGCGTCACACCAGTGAGAACATTCACCTTTATAGCAATCCTATTTACCTCTGGCCTAGACGTTGGCCTTATTATGTTTCCTTTAACCGAATTTGCCGGTTATGCAGACATAAAAGCAAGCCCAGAATATGCATTTGCCAACCCGCTCTCTATTGAGTTTGGTTATTGGGGATTTTTAATTTGGGGATTTTATTTTCTTACGTGCTTTTATTTCTGTGTAATAGAGCCCAAAGTGAAGTTTTTTGAAATTCCATGGGTTAAATTTTTAAACAACGTGGTCATTATTGGTACTTGTGCGTTTACCGCATACTTACTGCTAAGCAATCTACCGTGGTATATACCAGAACTTGGTGATGGTTCAAGTGTTATTCCAGCATTTTACTTAATTGTACTTGCCGCTATTTGTTTTGCGGTGTATTCAAGTACCGATATTAAATACGTACGCTTTTTAAGTATTGCCACTACTTGGTTGTTTATCGCATTAATTGGTTTTATGTGGGCTGATGCCTTCTTATTTGGCGATAGCGAACTCTCTGCATTTACTCAAAATATAGGTTTAATTGGCAATTACTTCGCCAACATCAATGAATTTGTATTACCACTGAATGATTACCATGAGTTTTATCTATTTTGGTGGTTTGCGTGGAGCATCATGATTGGTCAGTTTACATCGCGTTTTGTTGGTGGTTTAAAAACATACCAAGTATTGGGCGCTATGTTGATTTTCCCGTCAATACCAATCGCTATCTGGTTTAGTGTGTTATATCACTACCACGAGGCGGGTATTCCAACTGCAGGCATCAAAAACTTTGCCATGGTGTTTGTAGGTATCGTGTTTGTTATAAACTCGCTTGATTCACTGATCCGTTTATACACAGATAATTTAAACTTAACTGTAAAACGCTTAGGCAAATTTAAATATATTGCTATGAACGTTATCGCTTTATCATTATTGACACTGTTATTTAAACTTGAGTTTTTGCAAATTCAATGGGTTGGTGCTTTAGTTATTGGCTTATTCTTTATCTGCTTAGGTTTTATTGCCTACAGCAAATTTAAAACAGTCAGCAATATCGAAGGATCACCTAAAGCGAATAAAATTGACTACACAAAAATAGAAACTATCAGCTAGGAAACCACATGAACAATAAATTAAAACAACTTTTTATCGCTTTACCATTAACGGTTTTATCAACAACGGCAGCAGCTAACTGGTCAACAACGATTACCGCTGCCTCTGATTACACCTTTAATGGTGTTACTCAAACAGATAACGACCCTGCGCTACAAGCAAGTCTTGACTATGCGTACGATAACGGTGTGTATGCAGGTGTATGGGCATCAAACGTAGATTTTGGTGATGACACCGACTTCGAACTAGATGCTTATGTAGGCCGATACATTCAGTTAAACGAACAAGTAAGCCTTGATTACGGTATTGCTTATTACACTTACCAAGGTAATAACAGCGATGGTAACTACGCAGAAGCGTATACTAAATTTGGTTACGCCAGTGACTACGGTCAAACAGAGCTTAACTTTTGGTACAGCTGGGATTACTTTGGCTACGATACAGGCCATGTGATTTCGATGATTGCGCACACTTTCGAGATTGCTCCAAATCATGCAATTCGTGCTAGCTTTGATATTTCAAACTCACTCGATGGCAATAAATTTCAGTGGGATGAAGCTAAGGGCGATAAATCGTATCATCATTACCGCTTAGCGTACCAAACAAGCTATGAAGGGTTTGGTATTGAAGTAGCAGCTGAGAATACCAGCTTGGACTACGATTACGCCGATGAGCGAATTGTACTTGCTATCTCACGTACTTTTGACTTGTAATAGTTAGCTTTTGCTTTATATAAAAAAACACGCTACATGGTAGCGTGTTTTTTATTGCCTAGCAAAACCTTGCTTTTATATTGTTTATAGCGTTATAACTGCCATGCATAACTTACTTTCGTAAAGAAAGTACGTTGGTCACGCTCAATGCTTTTTAACGAGTCATCCTGATAACCTTTATCTGAATACCCTAAGTAAAATAACGTTTGTGCGTTAATTTTATATGAGTAAACCAGCTGACTACCATAATCTTTGTTGATTTCGCTTACCTGATAAAAGTAAGCATCTTCATTTCTGTCTATATCTTCAAACTGTAAAATCAGCTTAAGCATAGCGCGCATACTAAACTTATAATAAAGCCTAAAATCTACAAGGTTTGCGGTAAATACGCGTCGCCCTTGGTAATCATCTAAATGACTATAATTATGTCTAACATCTAACTGCCAGTGATTATTAATATCCCAAACAGCCTGTGATTGTGTAGTTAAAACATCACCTAACTGCTCATTGGTATAATCTATACGGCTTGCGTATTCGGCGTATAACGATAATCTCAAATCTTTAGTCGGCCTAAAAGCCGTATAAAAATAACCAATATTTTGGTTATAAAAATTGCCATTATAGTTTTCATAGCGATTTAACAAACCAAGCTCAAATACAGACTGCTTTTGACCTTGAAAGGTCATGTAACCTTCATATTCTTCTTCAAGCAAGTCGCCATTTTGAGCCCAGCTTTTATCCCAATCGGCGGTGTATGACCATGTTGTTAGCATGTCATGTTCATCACCATACCAAGTTTGACCGCCACCAAAGCCTACTTTTTCATAGTCTACTTTTTCTTGATAACCTAAATCGGTGCGGTAATCCTCACCAATATTGTCATACGTTGCATAAAGCTTATAATCGCGCTTATCGCGAGTCAGCTTTAATGCATACGCCATATCAGACTGAGACTCTGCTAAATTGTAGTTATCAACTAAAAATTTAGAGTTGTTGGTATCAGCATTGGCTATTTGATAATTAAGTGTATCTGACTGATTAAACCAATAGCTACCATCAACCGATAACACCGTATTATGGTAGTCGCTACTTTCTCTATGTGTGGTGGTTACTCCTATGGTCCCTTGTTGGCCAATATCATATTGGTATCGCGCCACCGCTGCCTTGGTTTTATCATTTAGGCTGGCAAAACCAGACCCTTGGTTACTAGGCAGTAAAACATTACTGTTGTCGTCATCTGCAAACATTAGCGCATAGCTATGGCTGTCGGTTTTACCGGTGAGCTTGGCGCCAATATTAGGCTCAGCTATGGTGCGGGTATAGAGCAGTTCAAATAAATTACTTTTAAAGTAAGACGCGCCATCTAAGAAAAACGGGCGTTTTTCAGCGTAATAAATAGAATATGTGGTGTTTACATCCAGTTCTAACGAATCGGTTTCTACCTGAGAGAAGTCAGGGTTTATGGTGGCATTAATAACTGCATCTTTAGTGACGCCCCAACGCAGATCAAGCCCTACTTCTGTATTTACATCGCCATTATCCCACGCACTAGGTACCTGTGTTTTTTGATCGTTTCTTAATGCGGTTAAGGTTGGCGTTAATTGCAGATTCTTACTCGGTGCTAAATTATTAAATCCAGTTATTTTGTCAAACTGACATAAACTACATTTAATATCACGGTCAAAGCCTGTACTTGATAATTGATACAACACATCACGCTGATAGTTGCGCATCATCGAAAAGCCCCAAGTAGAGTCGGCTTGATTTTGTGCAAAGCGCAGAGCTTTAAACGGAATACGCATTTCAACCACGTAACCATGCTCGTTTATGGTACCGGCACTATCCCAAATAGCATCCCACGATAAATCAGATACCCACTCATCGGTATCCGTCATGCGAATGTCGCCTTGGGCGCCCAGTGGGTTTACATAAAACTCATAGCCGGTACGCTCATCGTTAAAAGTATCAATTACCAAACCGACGTTGTCATCTTGCCAAAGCGTGTCTCTATCACGAAGCGCCGCACGAATTTTACTCGGATCGGTGTCATAAGCAACAAAAGCTACATACAAATTATGACCATCGTCATAAATATACGCATCGGTTTTTACCGGTGGCGTGCCTTTTTCATTCGGCTCATCTTGATAGTTTACCGCAACGCGGGTTGCTTGTTGCCAATGCGGCTCGTTAAGCACGCCATCTACATCAATGTTTTTATTAATGTGTGCAAGTTGATAATTAAGCTTATCGGCAAGTGCATTAGGGCTGAGAGTTAAAACAAGGCTGAAGCTGATCAACAACAGCAATTTTATTATTTTTGTAGGTATAAAGTACTGCATAAACATCCATTTAGGTTTATTTACTTGTTGAAAGTAAACTTTGGTCTGGAGTGTAAATTATACAGGTACGTTTGTTAATACTTGCGCGTTAATATTTGCAACAAAATTAACAAAAAACTAATAATAAGTTTTAGGAAGTGGTTATGTGTCGAGAAGTTTTAATTTATTAGCTACACCATTCCAGCTATCGGCATCTTCAGGTGCAGGTTTAACTTGCGTTATACGTGGCCATATTTCTGCCAGTTCTGCATTAAGCTGGGTGAATTCTTTTTGCGATTCAGGTAGTTCATCTTCTTGATAAATGGCATCAGCTGCACACTCAGGCACACATAAACCACAGTCAATACAGTCTATTGGGCTAATAGCCAAAAAATTAGGGCCTTCAAAAAATGCATCTGCAGGGCACACCGATACGCAATCAGTGTACTTACATTTTATACAGTTTTCGGTGACTACAAACGCCATAGTGGTTTAATACCTAATATTTAACTTTACCAGCTGCGGATCATACCCAACCCTTACCAAAACACAATAAATATGTGCCAAAAGCGAACAATTTAACGTAATATATGGCGCTTATAAATTAGCGCTTTGTGCACTCCCCTTATTGTGAGCGGTATTTACTTTCCGCTATGACACCAAAAGAGATATTAATGATACGTTTAACCGAAATAAAGCTGCCGCTTGACCATGACGAAAATGCTATTGGCCAAGCCATCATCAATAAATTAAATATAAGTCCAGAGCAGCTACACAGCTACAATGTGTTTAAACGCGGTTACGATGCACGTAAAAAAAGCGCCATTTTACTGATTTACACGCTTGATGTTGAGGTAGATAACGAAGCACAACTGTTAGCCTCGTTTGAAAAAGATCAACACGTTAAAGTCTCCCCTGACACCAACTACAAATTTGTAGCACACGCTAATAGCAGCATTAAAGAGCGTCCTGTAGTAATTGGCTTTGGCCCATGTGGTTTATTTGCCGGTTTAGTGCTGGCACAAATGGGCTTTAAACCAATAATTCTAGAGCGCGGTAAAGAGGTACGTGAACGCACCAAAGACACCTTTGGCTTTTGGCGTAAAAAGGCGCTTAATACCGAATCAAACGTTCAGTTTGGTGAAGGTGGTGCAGGCACGTTCTCAGACGGTAAGCTCTACAGCCAAGTAAAAGATCCTAAACATTATGGCCGTAAAGTGATCACTGAATTTGTAGAGGCTGGTGCTCCTGAAGAAATTTTATACGTTAGTAAGCCGCACATTGGTACTTTTAAACTAGTAACCATGATTGAAAAAATGCGCGCGCGAATTATAGAACTTGGTGGTGAGATTCGTTTTAGCAACCGCGTTGACGATATCCATTTAGACAACGGCCAAGTTACAGGGCTGACACTTTCTAATGGTGAAAAGCTTGAAACTCGCCATGTGATTTTAGCGGTTGGTCACAGTGCCCGTGATACGTTTAAAATGATCCACGATAAAGGCATTTATGTTGAAGCAAAACCCTTTTCAGTAGGCTTTAGAATAGAACATAAACAATCAATGATTGATGAGTGCCGCTTTGGCGATAACGCGGGTAACCCTATTTTGGGCTCTGCCGATTACAAATTGGTACACCATTGTAATAATGGCCGAACCGTATACAGTTTTTGTATGTGCCCTGGCGGCACGGTAGTTGCCGCTACCTCTGAAGAAGGCCGTGTGGTTACTAACGGTATGAGTCAATATTCTCGTAGTGAGCGAAATGCGAACAGTGCTATTGTTGTGGGTATTTCGCCAGAAAAAGATTTTCCTGGCCATCCTCTAGCTGGTATAGATTTACAGCGTAAGCTAGAAGAGCAAGCCTATAAGCTTGGTGGTAAAAATTATGATGCCCCAGCACAGCTGATTGGTGATTTTTTAAAAGGTAAATCGTCGGCTAATTTAGGCGATGTACAGCCTTCGTATACACCAGGTATAAAACTGACTGATTTAAGCAAAGTACTGCCAGCTTTTGCCATTGAAGCGCTACGTGAAGCAATTCCTGCCTTTAACAAACAAATTCGTGGCTTTTCAACCAATGATGGCTTACTAACGGGTGTAGAAACACGTACGTCTTCACCTATCAGCATCAAGCGCGATAAAACTTTCCAAAGCATTAATACCAAAGGGCTTTACCCTGCAGGTGAAGGTGCAGGTTATGCAGGCGGTATTTTATCAGCGGGTATTGATGGTATTAAAGCGGCCGAAGCAGTTGCATTATCGATGTTAGAAAAGCACAACTAAACTACTCTTTCAGGCACAAAAAAACCTGAGTAAACTCAGGTTTTTTAATGGCTTAGCTGTCTTACTTTTTAAGTGACAGCTTTTCGCCTTTTAAGCTTTTACGTACATTAGAAATTCGCGAGCGGTTTTTCGCTCTCGCTTCACCGGTAGCCTGGCCTGATGGCTTGTTAGCACGGGTACGGCGTAAATGCGCTGGCTTTTTACCAATCTTATCAATCAGTACTTCACGATTACTTACTTCGTAACCTTCTAAGTAAACACGTTTAATTTTTTGACCAATTAAGGTTTCAATTTCAAACAACATATTTTCTTCTTCGCGACTCACAAACGAAATTGCTTGTCCTTGGTTACCAGCACGACCAGTACGGCCAATACGGTGAACATAATCTTCAGCAAGCCAAGGTAAATCAATATTAATAACACGCGGTAAACCGTCAATATCAATACCACGGGCCGCTACTTCTGTTGCAACTAGCACGCGTACTTTGCCTTCTTTAAATTCACGCAACGCACGACGACGATTACCCTGCGATTTATCGCCATGACATACTGCCGCTGGGATACCGTCTAGGTTAAGTTCAGTCACTAACTCATCTGCGGTTTCTTTCATGTTTACAAACACTAGCACTTGCTGCCAGTTTTTCTTACCAATCAGCTCAGAAAGCAACTCTTGCTTACGGCGCTCCTCTACTGGGTAAACCACGTGTTGTACTGTACTTGCAGTGCTGTTAGTTTGATCAACACGAACAATTTCAGGCTGCTTTAATACTTTAGAGGCGAACTGTTTAATTGCTGCTGGGAAGGTAGCTGAAAACAATAAAATTTGACGCTCATCTGCACAGCTTTTTATTACGCTTTGCATATCATTAATAAAGCCCATATCAAGCATACGGTCAGCTTCATCAAGTACTAAATGTTTTACTTGAGCAAGGCTTAAGTTACCTAAACGAATATGATCAAGTAAACGTCCTGGTGTTGCTACTACAACATCAACACCTTCTTTGAGTGCAATTTCTTGTCCTGCGGTATTAACACCACCAAATAAGCTCACTACTTTTAACTGAGTGTACTTAGCAAAGTCTTTAAAGTTATTCGCTATTTGCTCTGCAAGCTCACGCGTAGGCGCAAGGACTAAGGCGCTTGGCGCATTCGTAGTGCTGCAATCTGACTCAAATAACTTTTGAATAATAGGGAGTGCAAATGCAGCGGTTTTACCTGTACCGGTTTGTGCACTTGCTAAAACGTCTTTACCTTTACGAACAGCCGGAATAGCTGAGCGCTGAATGGGCGTAAGGGTGTGGTAATTAAGTTCGTCTAACGCCTGAATAAGTTCAGGGGCAAAACTAAAAGATTTAAAATTCATTGCTGTATAACCTGCGGCCACATTATCAAGGGTCGCAAATTATACAGTAAAATCGCTTAAACAGTTAGTTTTAAACACCAGAAACCGCTAATTTATAAAATGCAGGATAATTAGCGATTATCAGCTGTTGTTTAAGTTAGCTAAATGGTTTTAACTCGCAAGGTTTATTCCCGTTAATTCACGCCTTTATTGCACTTTTATAAATTTTACACCGTTGTTTTACATTGTGTTACATTGTGTTACATAACTATTTGCATTTAAATAACCAAAACAGGTAAACTTCTTCGCCCGTTTTGTGGGGTGTATATAAATTAAAGGAAATTAATAATGATAAAAAGATGTTTAACTGCTGCGGTATTAGTAAGCGCATTCGTTTCAATGCCGTCACAAGCAAAAAGTGGCATCAACCCATGGCAACAATGTGGTATTGGCGCAATGGTTTTCCCAGACAATGGCGTTGCGGCAGCAATTTCTAATATTATTTGGGATTTAGGAACAACAGCGGTATCGTCTAACATTTCTTCAGTAGAGAGCTGTGAAGGCGCTAACGTAAAAACAGCGCAGTTTATTCAACAAACTTTTCCTGTATTAGAACAAGAAATAGCACAGGGTGAAGGCGAGTATATCTCTGCAATGCTTAATGTACGTGGTTGTGATGTAACTGCTCATCAACAAATTATCACTTCGGTACGCAGCGATTACGCAAACGCACCAATAGACAATGCACAAGCATTTTATGAATTAGTTGAAGGTAAAATTACAACTAACTTTTCATCTCAATGCGCTGCAATCTAATAATTAGAGGGCTTAACAGCCCTTTTTTTTGGTTAAACAATGAAACCTTTATTTTATTTTATTAGCGTTTTTTTATTCACCTCTTTCTCAAGTTCTGCCACGCAATCTATCTCTGTTTTAGCAAAACACCCAATATGGTTGAAATTAGGGCATTACAAAAATCAACCAACTACTATTAGTTATATTACTAACGCATCCTTTTTTATTGCAGATAACGGACGTAATGATCCGGTTGCAGAATTAAAAGCAACAATCCATGCTTTTAATAACCAGCCATTAACACAATGTCGCTACCCTGCTCGTTATCAATGGCTCAAAGAGCAAGGTTTAACCTTTTCAATGCCAGCTGCAGAGTGCCCAAAATTACAGCAATGGCGAGAGCAACAAGCTATTCACTCTGTTAGTTTAGTATTTGCCTCTGGTTATATGAGTAACCCCGCATCGTTATATGGTCATTTATTACTTAAACTTAATCGCTCAACCGAATCAAAAAACAAATTATTAGATTACAGCATAAACTATGGCGCACATGTTCCAGACAATGAAAATGGCTTAGTCTATATTCTCAAGGGCTTGTTTGGTGGTTATAAAGCCGGTTTTTCAGATCAATTGTTTTATCGCCACCAGCATAATTACGGCGAGATAGAATTAAGAGATTTATGGGAATATACTCTTAATCTAAACGAGCGCGACGTGGCTTTTATTGCTAACCACTTATGGGAAATTTTAGGCACTGAATTTGATTATTACTTTGCCGATGAAAACTGCGCGTTTCATCTCGCACAAATTATTGAACTTGTTATTGGCGATCAACTAACTAGCGAAAGCTCTCCTTGGGTAATACCTGCCACTATTTTTTCAAGGTTAAACTCGGCCACTTACCAAGAGCAATCAGCGGTTAAAAAAGTCACATTTACACCCTCACGTGACACTGTATTTTCAAAATATGTGCAATCTTTAAGTGAAAAAGAGCTCAGCTTTGCCAAACAAATCTTTGCAGAATCAGCAGTACTAAAAAGCAAATCATTTTTAGCTTTGCCAGTACAGTCTCAAAAAGCCATTATTGGCGCTTTATTTGAACTTGTACAAGTGAAGCAAATTCAAAAACAAACCCCAGTAAAAATAAGTGAGTTAAAAAATGCGCTAATCCAAGCGCGCTTAAAGCTGCCAATGGGCGAAAACAAAGTTAAATTTCAATTTACCCAGCAGCCACCACATAAAGGCCAAAAGCCCTCTAACAGCTCAATTTCTGCGATGCACACGGCTGAGCAAACACAGTACACTATGGGTTTTAGGCTGAGCTATTTTGATACCCTTGCCTCTGATATTGCCCGCATTCCATTTTCTAATTTAGAAATGTTAGATACCGAGCTGATGTTTACAAATGGCGAAACTTACATAAATAAAATTCATTTATTAGATTTAGAGTCATTCAATCCAAACCAATTGTCTTGGGCTAATGAATCTAAGTGGTCGTGGAAAATCAATGTGGGATTCGACAGACAACCAGCACTGTGCAGAACCTGTAAACGCAGCTTTGTTATGGGAGGAGCCGGACAAGCTTGGCAGTTTAGCAACAACACCTTAGCCTATAGCTTAATTAATGGTTATTTGGGTGATTTAGCTAAAAACAGCCACTTTTATGATTCGTCGGTAGAGGTGGGGATCATTACTGGTACTGACTCAGGTATTAAACTCAGAGCATCCTACGAAAAATCATTCTTAAATGCTAAAAACCCTGCGCAAACCAAACTAGAACTTGCAGTGCCTATTAACCAAGATATTGATATTAGATTAGCAGTAACACATGCCAATTCAGCTATGTGGCAGCTTAAACTCAACTACTATTGGCAGTGATATAAAAAAGCAGCCTCTGTGTTTACATTAGGCTGCTTTGAAAATTTAGTATTTAATAAATAGTCTAACAGTTTAAGATAAAATCAAAACCTTACTAATATCCACACACTGCGCTCGGCTACCGACAAAATCTTGCTCATTAAGCTGATTAATTAGCGTTACACCTTGTTGCTGTTGCTCATCGTTAAGCGGTACGTAAGGCATTCTAAACACAGGGTTTACCGCGCCGGTCATGATCATCGCGGTATTAATGGCAATTGGGTTTGGCTCGCAAAATAGCCAGTTCATTAATGGTTGTAATGAATTATTAAGCGCATCATTTTTGGTATCCATTAATTGGCGGAACAAACCTGGGATCAGGTTAGACGTAACTGAAATAACACCATGTGCTTTATGGATATGGCGTGCATCGTGTGCTTCGTCATCATTCCCAGACCAACATGCAATACCTTGTTGTTCATAGTGCGCTATACGCTCATTGCCACCACATTCTTTAACACCAATAAAGTGCTCATGCTGGGCCAGTGGTTCAATAATATCAGGGGTGAGGTCTTGACCTGTGCGCCCTGCTACGTTGTAAATAAACGCCGGACCAATATCAAGCAAACGTTTAAAGTGTTCTTTAACACCGGCAATTGATGTGCGCCCGTAGTAAGGGTTAATTTGCAATGAGGCATGCATGCCGCTGGCAAAACCATACTTAGTTGCTTTAATTGCTTCGCGCGTATTATTACTACCGGTGTTACCTACAATCAGTAATTTATCACCAAATTTATTAGCACTGTGCGCAATTAGCATTAAATGCTCTTCCCAGTTCATTAACTGGCCTTCACCGGTGGTGCCACCAACAACTATGCCGTCAACACCCGCTGCAATTTGTATTTCAACGAGTTCATCATACTTTGCAAGATCGATCTCACCATTGGTTAAGTAAGGTGTTTTAATTGCAGTAATAAGGCTTGCTTGTTTAATTTGTTCTAGGGTGCGCATAAAAAAATCATTGTTATTAATACTTGGCCTATTTGTACCATATTTACCGCGCTATTTGCAGTGATAGCCAGTATTTAATTATAAAATGGCTTGTGTTATTGGGTTTGATGATACAAAATAAATAACTGTATAAATAAACAGTATTTGTTTTTTACTATTAAGCGAGCCACTATGCGTTTATCTGACTATTTAAGCACTCACTTTTATCACACTGATGAGTTATGCCAAGCTCTCAACATAGATACTGAAACCCTTGAAAACTGGCAAGCGCAAAGCATTTTCCCTAAGCCAAGTTATTGCATTAAAAACCAGATGAGTTGCAGCTCTTACTCAGGCTTGTATGAATGTGAAGAATACGACGATTACTATCCCCGTGGCTGCGTAAACTGGGGTCAAGGAGTTATAAAGCAAAAAGTTGAGTCATCTAATCAGGCTTTTAATTTGTTTGCTCAGTACTATACCCAATGCTTAGCTAAGCTTGCACAGCAAGGCTTTATATTTAACGAAGAGCTGTTTGGCTGTGAAATAGAAGAGCATTTACAGCAAGTTTGGCAACAATTTCTATGCAGCAAATATGGGGTGCTTACCCAAAATGGCTTAATTGATGAAATTGTGGCGGTGGATATTGGCAGATTATTAGTAGACGATATAACCGAGCTGCGCAGCAAAGCCAGTTTAGATAAGGATGAACGCACCCGCATTCACCCTGCCATGAAACTTTTAAATAAAGCCCTTAGCCATGGCGCCGATCACGAAAAGCAACTTACATTACGTAGCCGCTATATTGATGCCCTTATTTTAAAATACGATTTATCGATTAAATAAAGAGTAGTGCTTGGCTAAGGGGTTTAACTATTTAAGGGTTGTTGGCTTTATTAAAAATTACCAACACTGTGTTTTGCGGCTGGTTTTTGAGTGCAACGAGAAAAATAGCCCAACAACTACACTTTGTTAATTGCAAATTTACGATTTAGATATAATTTGATTAACTGCATAAGTTACATCATTTTTTATTACTGACTCTTCCATAATTGGTATTACCCATGAGGCACCTAGCATCTTTAAAGTGGAGCGCCAACTTTTCCATAGTTTCCCTTCAATGGTATCAAGATTATCAAGTCCAAATCTTGAAGATGCGCCCCACTGAGCAATTGAAGGCAGCTTAGGATCAGCACTTTGGGCACCTAAAATAAACGGGCGATCCATATCGTCTGGTACGATTGCAAAGTAATACTCTACTTTTTCAGTCTTATTTAGAAATTTCGAGATAATTATCATTTTTTACCAGGCTAATAGCGATCAAATATTGAATAAAGCGACATCATTTAATCCGTCTTTGTTTGATCTTATTGCCTTATTAATCATTTTTACCAATAGCCATTAAAACAGGCATATTTCCTTTTGAACTATTCATTATAAAAGGACTATTCACTTTAATACTTACAAAGCCACTTGCCAAAAATGCTTGTTTAACTCTTTTCTCTGACAACCCCATACCCGATGAATCATCCTCAGAAAGCCAATCCCATTGAACAAACAGACCGTCTTTTTTTAATAAAGATTTTAATAAACTTAATGTCATTTCATAATCAGGCAGAAAACCGCAAACAGACGATGCGACTATTAGATCAAATTTATTTTTTAGCTCAGGAAAATTTTGAACCAATTCACTAGATAGGTAATCACAGATAGACGTTACATTATTTAGTGCCTTTTTATCCAATAGCTTTATCATTTCAGAAGATGGATCTATCCCTACGATACTTTCAACCGATGGACTCATTAGCTGAGTCAAAGCGCCTGTACCACAGCCAAAATCTAGAACGGTTAGACCATTAATATTAATGCTATCTAAGAGCTCTGAAAATGCATTTTTTGCATACTGTTCAACACTAGGATCTACATCCCAGTTTTCAGCATACTCATCCCATTCGTTACTCAATATTCTCTCCAAAAGTAAATATTTCATCTAAACGCCTAACGCTGAGTTAAGCGCAAAATAAAGTCAGCCTAAACTAACAGATCTCGAGCCAATTATACCTTTAATGTTTAAGTGCTTGGCTAATTACCTTGTATTAGGCAATTTTCTGGCTCAATCAGAGCTCTTTTTACTTTTCCAGTTTTTCTATCAATTGGAAAAGCAACAACGCAATCTCCTTTTTCTTTAAGCCTATATGCGGGAAACTCGTCATATAAGTAATAGCCATCTGGCTCACCTAGGAGCTTTTTAATACTAGAACGATTTTGCTTTTGTACATCATATTTAGCTAAAAAGTCGTTTAACATTGCCCTTCGATTCGATATATTATTTTGCCACATAGCCTGATTGAATGATATTTCAATTAAACTGGAATCCTTTGTTGGTTCAGAGCATGCAAAGAGAACCAAAGAAAAAGCTATTAAGATGTATTTCATTTTTTAATCACTTTTAATTTTCCAGCGCTCAACGCATCATTACACATTTTGGATAATTTAGTATTATCTGAGTTTGAAATACCAATCCTCAGACCGACACTATTATTATGAAAATCCATAGTCTTCTCTTCAGCTATATTTAAAGGGCTACTTTCATGAGCATTAGTCAATTCTAAAGGATTCTTATAGCCGATATCTCGTGATAGAGTCGCTGACCAAAAGCAATGTCTTAAGGCATCACTTTTATCATTTCGTCCATTATGCCCAAAACGCTTGGTAGTCTGTCTCTGAGTACGCTATATCACGGGACTTCATAATCACAGTTACATGATGAGGATGTGTTTTGATATAAGACTTCTCATCATCAGTAAGGTGGTCGTATTTATCATAGAGTGAACTTGCCATTTTTAATTCCTTTTAGTTGATTACAATAGAGT
Source organism: Pseudoalteromonas sp. 3J6 (assembly GCF_903995135.1). Lineage (GTDB taxonomy): Bacteria > Pseudomonadota > Gammaproteobacteria > Enterobacterales > Alteromonadaceae > Pseudoalteromonas. The sequence continues at coordinate 1,722,690 of NZ_LR877185.1, forward strand.
CAAAAAACTCAACAATCTAATCTAGCTAAATTGTCGTTTTATAAACCGTCAAATGTCCCTATATTCCTTTGTGTTTATATTAATCATCAAAAAATATTTTTAAACAATTAGCTAGCATTGAATCTCTTTATAACGGTGCAAAATCACAGCAAAAAGAATGTGTCAGTAATATCAAGCAAGCCAGCTGTAGCTATGCAAACAGCAGTGTCTTATTAAAAATTGCTATTATGAAATCGTTTTTATTATGAAACAGCTTTGGATTTAAGAGGCAGCTGAAAAGGATGATATTTTAAGAAAATATTTGGAAATGATATTTAAAAAGAGCTGTAAGTACAGCTCCAGCATTGCTATTAGCCTAGTGGCAATTAACCAATGGTTTTGTACACATCGATATTAGTAGAAGAAATAAATGCACCTACAGCATCACCAAAGGCCTTGAAGTGTGGTGCGTTTTTATGGGCTTCGAAATGCTCATTAGACGCCCATTGCTCACTCACTAAATAGATAGTTTGCTCAGCATCGTTTTTAACTGATAGCTCGTAACGCAGGCAGCCTACTTCTTGGCGAGAGGACTGTTGTAAGTTTTCGAGCTCAATTAAAAGGCGCTCTGCATCGCTATTTTCACTCGATAGTGTGGCAATTACCGTTAACATGGGTGTTCCTTGTTTAAAAATAAAGGTGCAGCTTTACTGCACCTGTTTTAGCTTTAGCTCTTTGGTTATTGATCCCACTGTGGTGCAAAGTCTGGCGATGCTTGGCGGTCGTTACAGTCAAGGCCATCTATACGCGCAATGTCTTCATCATCAAGTTTAACTTTGTCGTTAAAGTTATCTTCTAAGTTTTTACGCTTGGTCGATGATGGAATGGTGGTCATGCCATTGGCATTTTCCCATGCAATAACCACTTGCGCTGGCGTTGCATCGTGCTTGTTAGCAATATCAATAATGGTTTGATCTGTTAATACCTTACCCACAACAAACGGCATATAGGCGGTAACATGAATTTTATGTTGATCGCAAAAAGCGCGCAGTTTAGTGTTGGTTAAATATGGATGTACCTCAATTTGATTAGTGAATATTTCGCGAGGATCTAAGGTTTGCATTGCCTCATTTAAGTTGGCAATGGTGAAGTTAGATACACCAATATGTTTAGTTAACCCCAGCTTTTTTGTTAACAGCAGCTCGGTTAAATATTCACTCATGGGTTCATTATTTACCGGTGCTGGCCAATGAATTAACAATAAGTCGACATAATCAAGCTGTAGCTTCTCTAAAGATGTTTTAACACTGTCAACAAAGTCAGCTTTGTTGAGCTTATTATTCCATACTTTGGTGGTTATAAATAATTCTTCACGAGGAATATTGCTGTCTTTAATTGCTTGGCCAACTTGCTCTTCATTGCCATATATTTGCGCGGTATCAATGTGGCGGAATCCAACTTCTAATGCCATTTTTACAGATTCATAAGCTGTTTTACCTTCTAAACGAAAAGTACCCATACCTAAATCTGGCATTTCAATTACACGTTGTGTCATAGCTTTATCCTTGTTTAATAATAGGTTTAAAATTCAAACGACGTGTTTACTAAATACACCTATTACTTTTTTTGATTTAAAATTTTGACCTCATGTGAATACTGAGGTCATTAATTTTTATTTCAAGACTAACCTATATGAGTTCGGCTTTATTTAGCCTGAACATTATGTTTATCTAGCCTGCCACTGTATCGAGTGACTATTAAAGCCAGTAATGAAACAACGGCCCCAATCCATGCGGTATCTTTTAGTTCCATATGCTCGACTACAAGCCCCCCTGTAACAGAGCCTAAGGCTATTCCAATATTAAACGCCGCGATGTTTAAGCCCGATGCGACATCTACCGCATTAGGAGTATGCTTTTTTGCCTGTTTTACTACATAAAGCTGCAATCCTGGTACATTACCAAATGCAAATGCCCCCCATATTAAAATAGTCAGCACTGCGGCTACTTTTGATTCCATAGTAAAGGTGAAAGCCAATAAAATAATTGTTAACGCGCTAAATATAATACTCAGTGCGCTAATTGGGCCTCGCTTGTCGGCTAATTTTCCGCCCCATATATTACCAACAGCCACCGACACACCATAAACCAGCATTATTAAACCAATAGCGGATGGTGCAAAGCCAGTTTGCTGCTCTAATATAGGCGCTAAATAAGTAAATGCGGTGAACGTACCGCCGTAGCCTAATATAGTCATTAAATAAACGAGCAATAAGCGCGGCTTAACAATAACCTGTAGCTGCTCTTTAAACGTCGCCGGAATAGACTGCTTTAAGTTTTTTGGTACTAAAATAGCGCTGCCAATTAGCGCAATTAAACCTAATGCCGAAACCACTAAAAAAGTTGCACGCCAGCCAAAGTGCTGGCCAATCCATGTTCCTAATGGCACACCCGTTACAAGCGCTACCGTAAGGCCGGTAAACATAATTGCGATAGCGCTCGCCTCTTTGTCTTTACTTACCAAGCTTGTTGCTATCATTGAGCCAATAGAGAAAAATACACCATGAGCTAATCCTGTTAGTATGCGCGCCAGTATTAGTGTTTCGTAACTCGGCGCTTGCCAAGCTAATAAATTACCCATAACAAATAAGCCCATAAGACTTATAAGTACCACTTTTCGGTTCCAGCGACCCGTTAATGCAGTGAGTACCGGTGCGCCAATAGCTACACCAACTGCATATAAGCTCACTAGTAAGCCTGCTGATGGTAAGCTCACGCCTAAATCGTTTGCAATAGTTGGCACTAAACCCACTATAACAAACTCGGTTGTTCCAATTGCAAATGCGCTTAAGGTAAGCGCCCATAAAGCCAATGGCATAAATACATCCTCATTTTTAATATAGATGCATAGTGTGTGTAAAAACTCCTTTGCAATAAATAGCATAAATGGCAAAATACTTTTGTTTATTTTGCAAATATAAATGAGTTAATTTATGCCTGTTCAAGCTAAAACTGAAGATCTAGAAATGTTTATTACCATTGTTGATTGTGGCAGCTTTTCCGGTGCGGCTAGTTTACTTGATTTAAATGTAGCTAAGGTTTCAAGAGCGCTATCTCGCCTTGAAAGCAGGCTAAACTGCACATTATTAAACAGAACAACTCGGCGCTTAAAACTGACCGAGGAAGGACATATATACATAGAATATGCGCGAAAGGCTTTAAACACTCTGCTCTTAGGGGAAGAAACAATAAAGCTACTTAAGCAAGCACCTAGCGGGCACTTGCGTATAGATGCAGCAAGCCCTTTTGTTTTACATCAACTAGCGCCACTAGTTAATGAGTTTAAAAAACAATACCCGCAAATCACGCTCGATATTACCTCACACGACAATATTATTGATTTACTTGAGCGCAAAACAGATTTAGCTATTCGCATTGGAGACTTAAAAGATTCAAACCTGCACGCGCGAAAATTAGGCCAAAGTAAATTAAAATTGGTCGCAAGCGCTGATTATGTAAAAAATGCGCCACCGTTACAGCAAGTTTCAGATCTTAAAAACCATAACCTAATTGGCTTCAGTGAGCCCAATACTCTTAATCAATGGCCCTTGAAGCATCAGCAATCACTGCACTTTGATTTAAGGGCTAGCAGCGGCGAAACCATTAGGCATTTATGTATTGCTGATCAAGGCATAGCACTTCTCTCACAATTTATGATTGCAGAAGATTTAGCCAAAAAACGATTAATAGAAGTTTTACCTCACAGCGTAAGTAGCCCAAATAATCGAGAATCTATTTATGGCGTTTATTACAAAAATGGGGCGGTTTCTTCCCGTATCGTTGCATTTTTAGATTTTATACAACCGCGACTAAGTTTATAAATCGCTTTTAAATTGAGTTTAAAGAGCAACTTAATGAAATAATTTACATTATTGACGGTTTTAAGATTAAGCTGAGTATAAACACTGCAGTTGCATTATTTGGATGAGGTAGTATGGATTCTTTAACACAAGTCGCATTAGGCAGTGCCGTAGGCTACGCGGTACTAGGCAATAAAGTAGGTCGAAAAGCCGTTGCGTGGGGCGCTATTTTAGGCACTTTACCCGATCTAGATGTATTTTTACCCTATGGCGGCAGTGTAGAGGCATTTACCTATCATCGCGGTTTTAGCCATTCTTTATTTGTGCATTTATTAATAAGCCCGCTGATTGTGTGGCTAATATTAAAAATACACACAGGCATGCAGGCTTATAAAGCTCGTTGGTTTTGGTTAGTTTTTTTGTGCTTATCAACACATGCTTTATTAGATTCACTCACCGTTTATGGTACTCAGCTAATGTGGCCCTTAAGTGAATACCCTTTTGCGGTATCCAGCATGTTTATTATTGACCCCCTTTACACCTTACCGTTATTAATTGGTTTAGCTTTTACTTTATTACCTAAAATAAGTACCAGTAAAGCCTATAAAATCAATGCAATTACACTTAGCCTAAGCACAGCGTATTTATGCCTTGCCTTTGTGTTTAAACTCAATATTGACGACAAGGTAAAAACAGCACTGAACAATCGCGATATTGACGCAACCGGCTATATTAGTACGCCTGCCCCGCTCACTACTTTACTTTGGCGTGTAGTAGTGATGTCTGACGGTCACTACTACGAGGGTTATGCCTCCGTGTTTGACTCGCCCAGTGATGTAACCTTAAATGCCTACAATACAACACCGTCTTTAATTAAGCCTATTGACAAGCAATGGGGCATACAAAGGCTACAATGGTTTACAAAAGGGTTTTATTCTATTCGCCAGCAAACCGATAACGTGATTTTGTCAGATTTAAGAATGGGTATGGAATGCCAATATGTATTTAACTTTGTGGTAGGTGAGCAAACAGACTCGGGCATTAAGTTGGGTAATTTTGAACGACTCTCTCAGCGCCCTAGTTTTAGTAATGCCGGTAATATTTGGCAGCGAATTTGGCAACCTGAAGTCTCGCTGGCATCTCCATTGGCTAAAAATAACTGCTCGTTGCCATAGTTAGGGGTCTTGTATTAAAAAAGTGTGATTTTTATTTTGCTTAGGAATAAAAACACACACTTTTTTAACACTAAATTACATTCAAGCAGTTTTGTGCCACCTCAAAACGTAGTTATTGCAACCAAATGAATTAGTTTTGGTGCTCGTACTGTCCACGATATACTTCAAATACTTTTAATACGGTGTGTTGTTCTTTTGAAAGCGCGTCAAACCAGTCATCAAATAATTCATCATCTTCTTGTTCGCTTAATGCTAAATAATGAGCAAGTAATTCAATGATGTCGTTATGAGTACACCCTAACGAATCAACTTGCTTAGCTAATATACTGTGGTCACGCTCTCTGAGAGTATCCATGACTCCTTGGTCGATTTGGTCTTGTTGTGCCTGAGCGTCACTCATAAAACTACCTCTATTGACGTTATTAAATTCTTATTATTTTATTCGCTGAGTCTAGTTATAGCAGCCTAAATACTAATAGCCAGTACTTTTGATCTAAGTGCTTATTTTTTGACTATTTTGTGCAAATACACAGCAATTACACTGCGTTTAAGGCTATCTAAAATGATTTGCAAAGGGAAAATAAATACGTTAAATTAAATGATATACTATCACATAACATTAAAGGCATTTTATGAAGCCCAATATTCACCCTGATTACCATGTGGTTGCTTTTCATGATACTGCAGCTGATTCTTACTTTATTATTGGTTCAACCATTAAAACCAATCGCACCATAGAAATTGAGGGTAAAACATACCCTTATGTTCCTATTGATGTCTCAAGTGACTCACATCCATTTTATACCGGCAAACAAAAAACGCTCGCTACTGATGGACGTGTTGCGCAATTTAATCGTCGGTTTAAAAACCTCTCTACTGCTAAAAAGGAAAGCAAATGAAAGTTTTAAGTTCATTAAAAAGTGCAAAACAACGACCAGGTTGTCAAATTGTAAAGCGCAAAGGGCGAGTATTCGTGATATGTAAAGATAACCCTAGATTTAAAGCTGTGCAGGGTATGAAGAAAAAGTAGCAAGATAAAATAATGCCGAGTTTATACTCGGCATTATTATTAGGGTCTATTTAACTACAACAGAAAACTCAGGTACTGCTTGAATAACCTTTTTCACGGTACATGTATTTACCGCAGCAATCAGTGCTTTTTTATATTTAGCTGGGAAATCTTCTGGCAAGCCAATTTCGATTGAAAAAAGCTTCTTACCGTTTTCATCTACATTTTCGTTATTTTGTGTCAGTGTCATCCCTTCGGTCGAGATCTCTCTTTGCTGACAAAATTTACGCGCATAAAAACCAGCACACAACACCATGCTTACTAAAAAATAGTCAAACGGTTCTGGATGTTCTGCATCACCACCAGCGTTTATGCTTTGATCGCTTATAACTTCATGCTCACCAAACTTAGCACTTAATTTTTGACCGTCTAACATTGAAACCGAAATTTCCATTACTAATCCTTATTTTCCAAACAATAATTCAAAAAAGCCTGGAGGCTCATGTAATTTGTGATATTTTTTGCGTAAATTATCAATTGCTTTGAGTGGTTTTTTTGCCGCCTCGAGCCCTTGCTCGTTCGCTACCTTTTTGGCTAACTGGGCTTGAGTAAGCACCTTATCTAGCCCTTGCACCGACTTTTCAGCTTCTTTATAAAACTTGGCTTGCTTACTTTGCTCTATCAATTTAATAAATTCATCGATAGCGCCATTAAATTCTGCTAACTGGGTTGCTTCAACACTTTGTTTATAAGCAAGCCCAATGTTTTTCATGGTTTTTTCTAAGTCGCTCATTTCATTTGCGGCAACTATTTGACTAAATATTAATACCATTAATAACAAAACTGCTTTCATTAATACACCCTAAAAAATAATTGTTGCATACATGCTAAACTTACTGAGGTATTATATAGGATAACGCCTAGATGTCACCACGGAGTACTTTAGCAAGGATAAATTGAGCTTTAGAAAGTTTATAGAGAAATGTATGTCCTTGTTTAAATTATACCGCCTGCTAACATTTACCTGCCTTCTGTTGGGTAGTTATAGTGCTTATGCCCTAGAAGTCATATTTATTAATCCTGGTTTTTCCGACTCTGAAAATGCACAAAACAAAACCGGAAATTTTTGGTTTGATGTTTCTAAAATAATGCAAAATGCAGCCACTGATTTAGATGTGACATTAACGATAAAATACGCAAATCGAAATCATATTTTAATGAAAGAGCTTATTCAGCAGGCTATAAATGATAAGCCCGATTATCTGATCCTCGTAAACGAAAAAAATGTTACCAGTAAATACCTCTCTAAAATAGACAGTAAACATGTCCCTATTTACTTTTTATTAAATCGTCCCTCACCTGCGTCACTTGATATGTTACGTGAAAATGGCACTAACATAGTCGGTAGTATTACCCCAAATAATCGCGTTGCAGGTAAATCATTGATGCAGCAGCTTTATAAAAAGTTTACCAATAAAACAACAACTAGCGCACATATATTGGCGTTATTAGGCGACTATGCAACGCCTGCTTCTATTATGCGCACACAAGGGTTAATGGATTTTTTAACGCAAACACCGCAAGTCACCTTAACCGCTAAAGAGGTTGCCAATTGGTCTGAACAAGAAGGGTTTACAAAAACCTTAGCGTATATGCAGCAAGCCCCTGAAATTAACATTATTTGGTGTGCGAATGATGCCATTGCTTTTGGCGCAAAAAGGGCATTAAAACAGCTAAACATGCAATCTCAGGTTATTGTGGGCGGTATTAACTGGGAGGTTCCACCAAGTAATAAATCAGGACTTGATGTATCTATTGGAGGTCATGTGTTACTAGGTGCTTATGCCCTAGTTAATTTGTTCGACAACCATACTCAACCAAAACTTAGTCCTTTGCTTCATCGTACAGCTGATATTTTTGACCCGCTTACTGAGGAAAACACCCCCTTATACAAGGCGATAAATACTACTGGCCTTGCAGAAATAAACTTTATACAGTTTAGTAAAACACGCGCTGACTGGTATGAATTTACCATAGAAAATCTACTTTTAGCGCTTGAGAAGTAGCACTGTAAAGCCCCTTTACAGTGCTATTCCCTTATTTAAAACTCTGAACGCATTTTGCCTACCATAATAAATGTCCCTATGCCTTATTGGATAACCAAAGCGTTTGATAGGGTGCTAACAGCATGGTTTGTTGGGATTCATCAAGTGTTGTTTTAGAAATTAGCTCAACCCATTGCTGGGTATTTATTAAGTTTAAGTCGGCTAAGGTTAAGCTTTGTGGCTGACTGCTAATATTATAAACACAAAAAATACTTTGTTGGCGGTCTATACTTTGTCGCCAAAAACCAAATAACCCCTCTCCTAAGTGCAAAGTAAATTGTGTAGCATTAGGATGGAATGCAGCTTGCCTTTTACGCACTGATAATAACTGTTTTATTCCCTTGAACACCTGGTGATGGTGGCTGTATTTTTCTTCAATAGCCGCTAATAATTTTGACTCTTGCCAGCGATGACGATTAATTGCGCGATTGTGCTGCGAATTTTCAAAGCGCTCATAGTCATTAGTTGTGCCAAGTAAACTATGTATGTATAGCCCCGGTATTCCTTCCATTGCAAACATAATGGCATGGGCACACAAAAAGCGCTCAAGGCCATATTTATCTGCGCCATTATGCGTACCTTGTAAGGCATCAAACAAGGCAATATTTAGCTCATAAGGGGTATGCGTGCCATCGTGACTGGTGCGCATTGAAACACGTCCCCCAAATTGCATGGTCGTGCTTACTAACGAAGCAACTTCACTCGGTTGTAATAAGCCTTCAATTGGCCTCAAACCAATGCCATCATGAGAGGCTATAAAATTAAAATATGCGGTACCGTTTTGCGCTGGCGGCATGCTCATCATCCAGTGCTTAAGTGCGGTACTATCACCACTAAGTAAAGTGTGCAATAACAACGGCGGCAAAGCAAAGTTATAAATTGCATGGGCTTCGTTGGCATTACCAAAGTAAGATAGATTTTCTTGATTAGGAATATTGGTTTCGGTAATAATCACTACACTGGGCTCAGCATGCTCAATCAGCGTTCGCAGTAAACGCACCACTTCATGAGTTTGTGGCAAGTTTATACAACTGGTATTAAGTTGTTTCCATAAAAAGGCCACAGCATCAAGGCGAAACAAGCGAATACCGTTATCTAAATAGTGGCGAATAATGCCAACAAACTCTTTTAAAACCTCAGGGTTTTCAAAATTAAAATCCACTTGATCATGACTAAATGTACACCATACATGCTTATCACCGCTTGCTGTGGCGACCGTATGTAATAATGGCGAAGTTCGTGGGCGCACTACTTGGCTTAAATCGTCAGTTAAACTGGCTGTTTTAAAATAGTCTTTCCCTGGGTGTGTATCGGTTAAAAAGTTTTCAAACCAAAGGCTTCGGCTAGAACAATGATTAATCACTAAATCAGCCATTAACTTTACATCGTTGGCAATCGCGTTAATATCTTGCCAATCGCCCAGCGCTTCATTAACTTGCGCATAGTTCATTACCGCAAATCCTTCATCTGAGCTGTACGGATAAAAAGGTAAAATATGCAGTGCATTAAGCTGGTGATCGCACTGCTCTTTTATAAAGCGATGCAAGGTTTTTAACGGCGCCTCTAGGGGAGTTCCAACTGCTAACTCACTGTCTTCATGATTTATAATAGAATCGCCATAGGCAATTAAAATAATATCTTGTTCATCCCAGCGATTAGTGTGCGGCGTAGGATCTCGAAGTGGGTTATTACTCAATATCAAGGTGATTAATTCTTCAGCCAACTCAGCTACCGGCATAGGTAACTCAACCCCTTGATAAATAGTATGTAAATGTTGTTCGACTCGTTGAAAAAACTGTTCCCTAACTATGTCCACAGGCGCCTCGTTTAAGTATACCAATTTAACTGTATTGTTCGTTATCAAGCTCAACGGCTTCTTTTAAACGCTCTAGTACATCGGGCATCGCCGAAGCTACACGGTTCCAACTCGGCACAAATGGCGCTTCCATTGGGTTTTCTAAAAAGTGTTGGCCTGCATTCATAATATTTTGTGCAAACATTTCTACCGCTTTTTCTTCTTGGTGAATATCAAGTGTTAAGCCGTTCATTAACGCATCATTATGATAGGTTTCAATAAAGTCTAAACCAATGCGGTAATAAGTCGCTTTTAATGAACGTATGGTTTCGCTGGTAAAAGTAACCCCCTGAGTCGCTAACTTTCTAAATAGTGCTTTGGTTATATCAATAGACATTTTAGAAAGGCCAGCTGTTTGGTCGTCCAACGATAATTCTTGGTGTTTATGATCGTAGTTATCGGCAATATCAACTTGGCACAAGCGGTTATGAGAATAATTACGATACATCTCGCTTAATACGCCAATTTCTAATCCCCAGTCACTAGGAATACGAATATCGTTTAATACATCGCGTCTAAATGAAAATTCACCGGCTAATGGGTAGCGAAACGAGTCCATATACTCAAGGTAATCACGGCTGCCTAAAATGGTTTTAAACGAGCGCAATAACGGAGTAACTAATAACCGAGAGACACGGCCATTTATTTTTCCATTAGCAGTACGCGGGTAAAAGCCTTTACAAAACTCATAGTTAAATCGAGGATGTGCAACTGGGTAAATTAATCGCGCTAATAAGCCTCGGTCATAAGTTAAAATATCGCAATCATGTAGTGCTATTGACTCAACCTCAGCGGTAGCGAGTTTATACCCCATGCAATACCACACATTACGCCCTTTACCAAGCTCGCGTGGCGCCACACCTAAAGCTTGAAGCTCTTTATCGAGCGTCTGCAAGCGGGGGCCATCGTTCCAAAGGACTTTATGGTTTTGATCGAGCGATTTAAAAAAGTTCAATGCATAGCGATACTGGCTTTCGTCGGCTCTGTCTAAGCCTATAGTTATTTGCGATAAATACGGTACTTGTTGCAGCTCTTTAACAATATTTTGTAAAGCAGGGCCTTCTAACTCACTAAATAATGAAGGCAATATAAGCCCCATTGGTCGCTGTTTACTAAAGCCAAGTAACTCTTTTTCTAAATCGTCTACGGGTCTATTGGCAATGTTATGTAGTGTTGTAATAATGCCATTTTGATAAAAATCAGCCATGTAAACTATACTCCTCAGAACTGGGTAAAATACTGTTAATACAAGGTAGTGCTGTAATTTCTTCAACCCAGCCTAGCGGTGCCGGCAATTGAGAATAACGCGCTTTGTTATAGGTTAATTTAACTGGCTTTTTACTCTCTGGATTGGTAATGATGATGGCGATATCAGCCTCTTCTAGCATTTGCTTATCGTTTTCACTATCCCCTAGCGCAATAATGCTCAGCGCTTTAGTAAACTGCGTATTAAACTGCTGCACTAACCATTGCTGAGCCATGCTTTTATCGGTATTTTTTCCAATGTGAACAAAGCGCCCGCCTACTTTAACCTCGTAGCCATATACTGATATCGCATTGATAAATTCATTTAGTTGCTGCTCATCGCCATGCCAGTAGAGCGGATCTGAGTATTGACGGGTTTGTGCTTGCGTTGCTTGTAGCTGGTTTAATCCTGTCATTTTCATTACCTGCTCACTGGTCAGCTCACTAAACAAACTATATTGGTCGCCGTAGTCTTTTTTTAAGCGTTTTAAATCAGTCCATAAATTGCTAATGGGTGCAGCAAACGAGTAACACCAGTAGCCTTGGTATTCGCTGCAGCCAATTGGCCTGAGATTAAAATAATTTTTAGGAATATAAACAGCCGAGCCATTTTCAACAATGAAAGGCTGTGTAATATTAAGCGCTTGTTGCAGTGCCACTACTTCACTAAATGTTTTGCTGGTATTAAATACCACAGGTACACCGCTGTATTGCAGCTCTTGTAATAAGGTATCTACTGCATCGGTGTTGTAATCTCTGTGATTGAGTAATGTGCCATCTAAATCGGTAAAAATGATAGGTTGTACAATACTATCGCTTGTAAGCACCATCGCAGTTACATCTCGATTACTATCGAGCTCTATAAGTGCATTTGCTTTAGCACTAAGGGTGTTGAGGTTTTCACGCGTGATGCGTTCAAAATGAGAGATAAACCACAATAACTGCTCATCAGTCATAGTGCCTGCGCCCTGCCCTTGTTTGGCAATTAACTTGTGTTCTTGCTCTTGGCGCCACGCAAACACATCATCAAAACTCGGGGCTTTGAGCATAATTGTGTAATCGATTTTATCAAAAACGGTTTTATATTCATTGGCTAAACAGCTGTTAATACAGCGACGCCATAACCCTTGTTGATCGTATGATTTTTCTAGCTCGTTAATAGGCTCAACTAAAGTAAAAGGCTGCTGTGGTTCACTGGCTACACACCACCCTTCTAAAATAACAACATCGATCGGCTGACTATTAGTTAACCATTTGTTTTTTGCTACAGGTTCATCTTGTTGCTTATCAAAACGCGGCAGCGGTACATTTACTTCTGCATTTAATAAACGACTAATCGTGTTATCCATTAACGCAACATCGTGTGTACCCGGTACGCCTCGGGTGGCGAATAAACAATGCACATCTTGCGCTAACTGTTGGCGTTTTTGAGTTGATAAATAAAAGTCATCAATAGAAAGCGCAACACAGTTTAGGTGGGTATTTTGGCTAAACCAAGTTACTAAATAATCACCAAGTGTGGTTTTTCCTGAGCCTTGGCAGCCATTAATTGCGACAAATATAGGGGCTGTTTTTTTACTGGTTAGAATGTCCTGCGCAATAGCAGAAAAATACTGCTCGCTAATATACTGATATTTCAACGGCAGTTGGTGTTTTACTAAAAAAGCATTTATATCCACACTCTTGGTCTCCATATAACAATCCCTGAGTCAACTATAGGGTATGACTAAGGAAATGCAGTTACTAGACCAATATTATTTATTGTTACTTTTTAGTAGGTTAAAAAAAAAGCGCATTTAAAATGCGCTTTTTTGGTGCAATATTTTTAACCACAGTGCAAACTTAACTCTGGTTGCTCTGTGCTTTGGGTAATACTAAGTTTAATACTATGCCTAAAATAGCACATAAGCTCACACCTTCTAGGCTGAACTCACTACTACCTATGTACATACCACCAATACCACAAATTAAAATAAGTGCCACAATACTTAAATTACGCGGTTCACTTAAGTCATCGCCCGATTTAACTAAGGTGTTTAAACCAATAACCGCAATAGAGCCAAATAATAAAATCATTATTCCGCCCATTACTGGCACCGGAATGGTTTGCAAACTAGCGCCCATTTTAGCAACAAATGCTAAGCAAATTGCGATAATGGCAGTCCACATCATTACTTTAGGGTTAAAGTTTTTAGTAAGCATTACCGCACCAGTTACCTCTGAGTAAGTGGTATTAGGTGGGCCGCCAAATAAGGATGCGGCAGAAGTGGCTAAACCATCACCAAATAAAGTGCGATGTAGCCCTGGTTTTTTCAAATAATCTTTTTTTGTAACTTGGCTAATTGCCATCATATCGCCAATGTGTTCAATAGCAGGCGCAATTGCCACCGGCACCATAAATAATATGGCTTGCCATTTAAACTCTGGTAACACAAAGTTTGGCACAGCCAACCACTGTGCATTACTTACGGCCTCAAATTGCACTATACCCATAAATAACGATAGCGTGTAACCGGCAACAACACCGGCTAAAATAGGTATTAATTTAAATACCCCTTTACCCCACACGGCAAACACTAAAGTAACGAGCAATGAGAACATAGAGATAATAATAGCGCTGTCGTAGGCAATAATTTGTGTGCCACCATCGCCACTTTTACCCATGGCCATATTAACCGCCGCAGGCGCAAGCGCTAGACCAATTACCATAATCACTGGGCCTACCACAATTGGCGGCAAAATTTTATGTAAGGTTTTTGTACCTTTAAACTTCACCAATAAACTTAATAGCATATAAGTAAAGCCCGCCGCCATTAAACCACCCATAGTGGCGGGTATACCCCACATTTGTACTGAGGCAATAATGGGTGCAATAAACGCAAATGACGAAGCTAAAAAAATAGGCACTTGGCCTTTAGTCACAAATTGAAACAACAAAGTACCTAAACCAGCGGTAAACAAGGCTACGCTAGGATCTAGGCCGGTTAAAATAGGCACTAGTACCAATGCACCAAATGCAACAAATAGCATTTGGGCACCGGTTAAAATGGTTTTTATAGAAAATGTAGAATTATTTTGCACTGCTAAACCTTAGTAAACCGTACCGAAAATTTTGTCACCTGCATCGCCAAGCCCTGGGATGATGTAACCTTTTTCATTTAAATGGCTATCAACTGAGGCAGTAAAAATCTCAATATCAGGGTGAGCGGCTAATGTTTTTTCAACGCCCTCAGGTGCAGCAACCAGTACAATTACTTTAATTTCTTTACAGCCTGCTTTTTTAAGCATATCAATGGTGGCGATCATAGAACCACCAGTAGCCAGCATTGGGTCAATCACTAAGCTTAAACGCTCATCAATATTACCCACTAGTTTTTCAAAGTAGGGAACTGGCTCAAGAGTTTCTTCGTTACGCTCTAAACCCACTACACTCACTTTAGCCGCTGGGAGTAACGACATTACGCCGTCCATCATACCAAGGCCCGCACGTAAAATTGGCACCACGGTAATTTTTTTACCCTTAATGTGCTCAACTTTAAGTTTATTACCGTCCCAGCCTGTAATTTCGTTATCTTCTAATTCTAGGTTTTTAGTGGCTTCGTAAGTTAATAATGTGCCCACTTCTGAACACAACTCACGAAAACTTTTCGTGCTAATTCCATGCGCGCGCATTAAACCTAACTTATGTTGAACAAGGGGATGAGAAATAACGTGAATAGCCATAGTAATAAACCTAGTGATAAAAAATTTGACATATTTTATATTAAAACAGGCCGTTTGACTGTTAATTTTAGTCTTGATTTCATAGTTCGTGCCAAAATATTTAATTTAGCCACAACTATAAAGATTTTTGTGTTTATGAGTTGTTACTCGCTAACCAATTATTTACCTGAGCGCGCATGTAGCTGTTAACCTTTTTGTGTTCTGGGCTCCACCCAAGTAAAAACCGATAAAAGTCTGCCCATGCCACTGGCCATAAATGAGCCCATTGTGTAACAACATCATCAGCATTAATGTGTGGTTGATAGTCACTCAGAGCATGCTTCAATTGGCTAAAATAATAGTCGAGGTAGCTCTGTGCGTGTTTATGAAGCTCAGAATCATCCATACAACTGGTCATAAAATACATTACATCAATCACCCCAACACCCGCACCCACATATTGAAAATCGTAACCGAGAATATGCCCTTGGCTATTAGCGGCAAAGTTAGCAAGCTTGGCATCACCATGAATTAATGTTTTATAATCACACTGCTTTAATGCGCCGTTTAACAGTAATGCAGCCTGTTTAATATCGGACTTTTCAGGTAAGTTATTAAATTCATCAGGGCGTGTACCCAAATGCCAATAGCTTCCTTGCGGCCATAAGCCATCAAACTTAGTATTTAAAGGAAAGGCATTTAAATGAAAGGCATGAAAATGTGCCAACCACTTTAATATGGCTTTTATATTCTCGGTGGTTGCTTGGCTGTACCCCAGCTTTGAAAAATCTGTAAACACCAAGGCAAACTCATCGCCTTTGTTGATTGCTTTAATGCATTCAATAGCTGCCGCTTGCTTGGGCAGCTTATGACTAAATTGCTGATAAAACGTATATTCAACGTGGTAAGAGTCACGCTTTCTATTAAGTGCAAAGTTGCTTTGTTTAATTTTAGGGTGATTAATGTGATCGGGTACTTTAATCGCTTTAATCACACAGGCTTGCTCATCAAGTTGGCACTTCACAATTTGACCACAGACACTCCAAAGCGAGGTTAGGGTTTCGCCAATGGCTATACGCTCAAAATGCGGGATAAGTAACGGAAGATAAAAAGACATAGCCATATTAGGTTGCTAAATTTTAGTTAGTTTAACATTAGACAGTGTTTTAAATAAAAGGTCTTAAAACAAAGCTCTTAATAAATAAGTTCATATGGTTTTACACAAACCAGTATATAAAAAACGAATGCTAGTTTTTGAATGGATGGCCAAATTAGTCATACCACAAAAAGCAGCTTGTCATGCGTATTTTGCACAGAACTCTATACAACTTAGTCGCCTACCATTTATAGTTATAGCGTTTACATTTGTATTTATGGCTTGAAAACCAAATTTTTTTAGTACACGCATTGATGCGGGATTATTTTCCAAGACCAACGCTTTCAGCTGAGTAATATTAAATTTACTTTGAGCAATATTTATAAGCTGTGACAAACAAAACTAGCAGCCCCCTTAGAAGTAAAAGCTTCAGCCACACGATAGCCAACAAACGCTTCATTATTTGAGACGTCCTTAATATTTGCTCGTGCAACTATAATGTTATTTTGAAGTAATACCCCACTATAACCAGTGCCTTCATTCATTTGATTAATTAATAAATCAATGTGCTCGGTAACACCTTTTATTGAATAAAACGACTTAGCTCTAGGCTCAATTAGCGTTTCAAACCATTGCTTATTTTCTAATTCAAAATCTAACAGTTGACTAGCATGATGTTTAGCCAGTTTTTCAAACACCATATGAACCTCTAATCATTTCGCCAAACAACAGACTTAAAATTGTTAATTAAATTGATGAGGATGTGTTCACTAGAACGGGGGAAGAGCATTGTCCGTTTAATGATCATGCTAAATACCGTTTGTTACCGATAAGTATTTGCTTTTACCGAAACTGACATAATAAATAGTTAAAAAAAGCAATTTGAATATATTACTACCAAAAGAATTTTTAATAATAATTCCTTTGTCAGTAATTGAGGCTACAGGAAAAGTTTGGCTTGAACACCAATCTATTTTCGCTTGAATAGTTTTAGTTGAATCAGGGATGTTTACTGTTTGCGTAACTCCTCTTTTTATAGTGGCAACTTCTACGTCATCCGCAAACAACTTATAGTCTCTCGCCATATCTACAAATTGTTTTGGTCTAAAAACTTGAATATTCATCTAAACTCCATTTAGGTATTTAACACCCCATTAGAGGCAATAAAATAATTGGCAAAATTAGCGACGCAGGAACAAAAGCCAACTGTTTTATCCTGCTTAATGTGTTTGTTGTCTAAATAAAGCTATTAGCAAGTAACCCTACGCCAAGCCCTAAACCAAATACAGATAAGTTGCGTAATATATATACTTTTTTAGAGATATCATAAATAGTTTTACCTTTTGTTAATGACTCAACTATATAGTCTTGAGCAATTAAAGAGTTAAGAATTGAAAAACAAAAACAACCTAAAGGAATATAAACCTTGGAGCCAAAGGTAAGTACTTTTAATTGAATAAGTATAACAATAGCACCTATTATTGCTGATGATAGCCATGCATACTGTTTTAACAACTCAAAATGTAGCTCTGTTGTAATAGTTTCATTTTGGATTTTATTTTTTTCTACACTTCGAGATTTCTCTGTACTATCTTCATTATTTTTGACTTGAACTGATTTTTCCATAATTAGAATAAAACTCCATATTTTGATAAAAACCTAAAGCCCGCATAAAGGGCTGATAATTGTTGGCTAAAGTGTATGTAGCGAAGCTGAGTCAGCTGTTAGCAGCCCGCGCTTAAAGCGCCTGTTATGTGCAGTTATTGACTGTTGCTAAACCTAAATCTATATTTGCAACAATATAGCCATACTCTTTCTTAGTTAACTTTTTAGCCTGATATCGTTGCTTAGCTAATTCGTGACTCCAAGCCTTTTCACATGGAGCTAAGGGAATAGCTGTATCAATCATTAAAAGGTGTTCTTCCTGGATCACACCGCCTTTTTTAACAATGCTTTTAGCGCAAAGGCTTAAAGTATATTCAACAGCAAATTTATCAACACTTGGCATACCTATAAATTCTACATCACAACCAAGTTTCTCATTACCTTTAGCATCAATATAATAAAGTTGGCCTGACCTAGTACAACCAGTTATAAATAAGATGATAACGAGTAATAAAATATGTCTGCTATTCACTTTGCCTCCTTGTACACACAAACCCACATATAGGGCACAAAAACGTAACAGCAATTTGGTTAAATTATGCAGAGCACCAAACTCAATCCCCGTGTAGTTTTGATATCCTAGCAAGTTTGCGAGCACCTTGATGTACTTGTTATTTGCCAGACCTTGAATAGATTGATAGCAAAGGAAACTTACTTTCTCCAAAGTTGATAGTTAACGATAGTGTCTCATCTGCTTTGAATGATTGTAAAAACTCCAATGGTGCAATTCGTTGTCCGTCTGCAACGATAGCCATTAGGTGTTTATTAGTTAGACTTCGTCGACCTGATGCCATATTAGTCAAAGTTACTACCGCCCAACGCTCACCAGAATCGTTACTCATTAATACAAAGTTATTTACACTAAAATCACTCTGCTCTGGCTGAATGTTTGATTCGTTTGGAAAGGCCAAATCAAAACTATTAGGTACAACTCTATCAATGGAAAGTACCTCTTCACCCGAATGGGCACAAAATGTACAAACCAGCAATATCAAAGACATCCGTTTCAACATAAATTCTCTCCTAATGACTTATAACGCCTCGCACTTGCGGCTGGTTTGGAGCGCAACGGAAAAACAGTCCGACAACATACGCTTGTTAAATCAATATGGCTTTTCTACTTTGCCCAATGTTTCCAATAGTTCTTTTCCAAATTCGCTATCAACATAGTCTGCCTGAAAACCAGCCTCACAAAGTGCCTTCTTTAGATTCGATTCTTTGATGTCTTTTTCTGAAATGTCCAAATTTATCCTCTTACATTGCTGCTTGGCGACATTAAATTCCTCTTTATACGAAGAGTAAAAGAATGTGTTTTTAGGAAAATAAAGAGCAGGATCACCTTGATATGGTTTAGTCAACATCAATGCATTATCGGAAATATCAAACCTAGATATTGAAACCTTATCTGTTACATATAAACCGATTTCGATAAATGGTGATTTATTGATTTCTATGCAACACAAAAAAGTTGTAAGTAGTTCAATTCTTACATCTGTTGCTGACTGAATTTTTCTACCTTTTTTTCTTTCGCCATGCCCGAATGAAGCATAGAGGTTACATGCACTTGCATCATCTGGGTCGATTATTATCAAATCAATATGCTTAGTAACTCTTAAATCTTTAGCCTCCTCTAGAATTTTTGGAAATGTAACCGCTCTGTTCCACCTAGCCGTATGACCATAATACGAAAAGCGTTCGGTTCTATTTAGCATGGAATTAAGAAAATCTTTAATATCATGTGAGGAAATCACATTCACATCATTACTATTTAAACCACTGGGTGTTACAAACCATATAAAGCCGGAAGCAATAAAGCTTGAACCAAGTAGCGCTATTAAATTATTAATAAATGAAGGGATCGCACCTTCATAATTGCTTCCAAAGTAAATAAATGCTTTCGGTAACAAGTAATAATTAGCAACTATCATGAATACTAAAACCATTACTAGACCAACAAAGTAAACCCTTAATTTATAAGGGCTTTTTATTACATCTTTAACAATCAAGACAACCTCCGTTCTAGAAATGAAGACAATTTATCTTGTAAGAAAGAACTCTCTACAGAGGAGTTTTTAGATATAGAGCTACACATGATTTTCCGATTTG
The DNA here is from genome assembly GCF_903995135.1 of Pseudoalteromonas sp. 3J6. GTDB lineage: Bacteria > Pseudomonadota > Gammaproteobacteria > Enterobacterales > Alteromonadaceae > Pseudoalteromonas. The sequence continues at coordinate 1,742,486 of NZ_LR877185.1, forward strand.
TAATCACATTTGCACTTAACCCTACTGAGTCACCAGTTATGACTATTGATTCTGCGGGTTGGGAATTCTCTTTTCTTACACTATGGTACTGTGTCTGAGATAATTGAAAAATGTCACCTTGCTGAAAACTTAGTTTATCTATCTGATTTAAAGTAACCTTATCAAGATCATGGAACGAATGCCCTGAGTAGTCTTCCAAATACCGGCATTCAAATAAATCAAAACTTTCACTGCCTTCCGAAATTTGGTCAAGAGAATAAATTGGCCACTCATATGAACCATTCAAAACTAATCCTGTCATGTCCCAAGGATGATTATGGACATCAGGAGCTTGAAATAACTCTTCAGGCCAAATGTGAAACCTAACAGAATATTTAGGTCGCTTTTCTATCAACACAACCTTTAAAAATCCGTTGTTGTGGTAATAGGATCTGCTTGCTACTTCATTAAGCTCTTTTTCATTACCTAACAAGTTGTCAATGACATTTACAAGCAAGCCTGTATTTAACAATCGAAGAAAGCTCGTTCTGCTTTCTTCGTTGTTTATCGAGAGTTTTTCAGATGCTAGAGCTTCAAGCTCAATCAGTGTCATACAGTCCCTTTAGGATTTAGCGCCCTAATAATGGGCAAAAAATTGTTGGCTAAAAAATTGAGGAACGAAAACAGCCAACTGTTTTCCGATGCAGTTGCTTGTTATGCGTAATACTTTGCATATATGAGGGTACCCCAAATTATTGAAAATAGGACTGGAAGAAACAAATCAACTTTTTTCCGAGTCAGTCTCCAGTTCCTTTTGCCTGCAGCAACATTCATCTTTTCACGAGCATCTTTGTTAGATATGTAAGCTTCCTCTGATTTGCAAAAATCAGGATGTGCAGCAACTTCTGTCACTAATTGAAACTTATAATAATCAACAGCTCTTGCCCTTGAGACAACAACACGGAACCAGACAATCCAAATCATAACTAAGGCAGAAATGCTTACAAAACCTAACAGCCAACATGGTTTAATGTCGTCATTTAGCAAAATTGAACCAACAACTAACAGGAATGATTGGGAGGCAATGAAAGTGCTCCTATATGATTGAAGCAAGCTTTCATTCACTGCCCATGCGTTTTCGATATTTTTCATTTAATTACCTTTCAGAGCATAACAATTTTATAATGCGCTTGTCGCGCATATCTCTGCCAGCGCCATACTAATATATTTATTAATTACTTTTTTAACAAATAACTTAACTCATTGCCAGCTATAATTTTTTTGTTGGTACTAAATATAATAAAAATAAAAAAGCGGTTCGGAGCATATTTTCTTGAATATTGGAGCAAAACAACCGCACTGTATAAAAACAGATCTTTTTTATTGATGGAAATATGAAAATGCATTCCCCATTTTTAAATTATATCGCTGAATATGTATTGGTGCATCATACCGCCTTAATGAAAAACAACGAGGTCGAACGTTATTTAACACTTAACATTAAAGCAAGGCTTTATCATCAAATAGCCGTCATTATCCCTGAGCTTGAATTACACCCATAAAAAAGCCCCGCTTGATGTTACTCAAGCAGGACTCCACACTAATTTTGTATCAATAAAAGCGCCTAAACTGCAGGCGCTTTGCATTATTGAATTTTATTGGTTAACCACGCTTTTAAGCGGATTAACTGGCTGTGCGTTGTCGTCTAGGATGTTCATATCGAAGTCGAACTCATCAACACGAATCGCTTTTTCACGCTTTTTGTTGTAATCACTTAACTGAACAAATTCAGCGTCGTTAATTACTTTTGCAGCAAGTGCATTTTCAAGTGTGATTGAAAAACGCGTACCCGGCTTAAAGGTTTTAGCACGTAGCGCTTTTTTCACTTTAGCTAATAGCTCAAGTGACGCCATTTTAGCTTTGTAAGCTTGCTCATTGATGTGATGACCATCACCTTCAATTGGCTTAACTAAATGGGTGATTTGCGCTTTAAATGCCGTATCAAGCTGAGCTTGTTTTGCTAATTCACGAATTAAATCATCGCTGATTTTTGGCATTTTAGTTGAGTAGTTCATAGTAATGAAACGAATGAACTTACGAGTACCACTTGCAGGGAAGTTGTCTAAGAACTTGTGCAATGCTTCTTCTGCGCTTTGAAGTGCAAAACGAGTCGCATAATGGAAGTAAGGAGCCGCTTGCTCACGCTCGCTGCTAGCTACTTTTTGCTCATAATACTTAATAGATGCCATAGCTGCATACAAGAAGCTCATTACATCGCCTAAACGTGCTGAAAGCATTTCAGCTTGCTTTAATTTACCGCCAAGTACTAGTAACGAGAAGTCAGCATATACAGCTAATTTAGCTGATAGTTTTTGCACTGCTTTTTCGTAGTCACGTACTTCTGGTAATGCTGAGTTTGCACTCGCGGTAAACGGTAGTACACCTAAGCGGAACGCACGTAAGCTGTTTGCTGTACTGTAGCCAATTGTTTTACGTAAAATACCGTTAAATTCTGCATCTGCGTTTTTGTCATCGCTGTGGATAGACTCAACCATAGATTGTAAGTATGGGTGACAACGCATAACACCTTGACCAAAGATCATCAGGTTACGAGTAAGAATGTTCGCGCCCTCTACCGTTATGGCAATTGGCTGCGCCACATAACCGCTAGCAAGCGTGTTTTGAGGACCATTCTGAATTGCTTTACCCGCTTGAATATCCATTGCTGAGTCAAGCACATCACGGCCAAGCTCTGTCATATGGTATTTAGCGATTGCAGTTACTACCGATGGTTTTAAGCCCATGCCTAAACCTTCAGTTGTCAGTACTCGCATTGCTTCTTGTAGGTATGTTTTACCTGCAATGTCAGCTAGCTTTTCTTGAATACCTTCAAATTGGCCAATTGATAAACCAAACTGCTCACGCACTGCTGCGTATTCTGAAGCTGATTTTAACGCCACTTGTGCTGTACTTACACCCAACGCTGGTAATGAAATACCACGACCTGCGCCTAAACAGCTAACTAGCATTTGCCAACCGCGGCCGATATTTTTCTGACCACCGATAACAAAATCCATTGGTACAAATACTTTGTTACCACGTGTAGTACCGTTGTAAAAACGAATACCCATAGGATCATGACGATTACCAAGTTCTACACCTGGGTGCTCTTTTGGAATAAGTGCACAAGTAATACCTAGGTTTTCTTTACCACCTAGTAGACCATCTGGGTCAACTACTTTAAATGCTAAACCAAGTACAGTGGCAATTGGCGCGAGTGTAATGTAGCGCTTGTCCCACGTAATTTCTAGGCCAAGTACTTCTTCGCCGTTGTACATACCTTTAGTAACAGTACCTACATCAGGAATACCGCCTGCATCAGAACCTGCTTCTGGGCTGGTTAATGCAAAACATGGAATGTCTGTACCATTTGCTAAACGTGGTAAGTAATGTGCCTGTTGCTCCTCTGTACCAAAGTGAAGTAGTAACTCACCTGGGCCTAACGAGTTTGGTACCATTACAGTTACCGCAACCGCTGAACTCTTAGTCGCAATAGTACCTACAATTGTTGAGTTAGCGTATGGGCTGAACTCTAAACCGCCAAACGATTTAGGGATGATCAGCGAGAAGAAGCGCTCTTTTTTCAAAAACTCTAAAATGTCGTTTGGTAAATGAATACCATTTTGAATGACTGAATCATCAATCATGCTTAGTAGTTCTTGTACTGGACCGTCTAGAAACGCTTGTTCGTCTGCGGTTAATTTCGCCGCAGGTACATCGCGTAGCGCGCTAAAATCTGGTTTACCTTGGTAGATAGACCCTTCTAGCCATACATCGCCAGCGTCTAGCGCTTCTTGCTCAGTAACTGAAATACTTGGTAATACTTTTTTTAATTTTGTACGTAAACTCATAACGAACTCATCCGACCAGATAAATAATACCTACATTACGTCATAAAAATCGGTTTAGATCAATTACTCTATTCAATTAATTAACAGTTTTTGCAATTTATTTTCTTTACCTGAACGTAAACTGTTGAAATAAAAAGGCTTACACTTGTACGCTGAATTATTATTTTTTTTGTAAAAAATTTAATAATTCAGACCTATATCGCCGTAAATACAGATTTGGTAAGAAAGTAGAAACAAAAAAGCGCAGCCTAAAATTAGGCTGCGCTTTTTAAATATGGGAATGTGAGTAAACCTAGCTTATTTTAACCACTTGTTTACCTGTAAAACCACCTGCAAGCTGTTTATTTAATGCGCTAGAAACAGCCTTTGCGTTAAAATCAACAGCTAATACTTCTGGAGGAATTATTTCGCCATTAGAGACCGTTTCAAGCAACAAATTACCCATAAAACTCATGCGCTGCTGCGCGCATAGGCTATTGGCTAACCACGCGCCACCTAAGGATACAATACTAATATTGGGTGCTCTACGGTACATTAGCTGCTGTTCAAAATTAGGCAGTGGGTTTAAACAAGCAATACGACCGCAAAAACGCATTAGCTCGATATTTTGAATGGTCGATTCCCCACCCATAATATCAATAACGGCATCAAATCCTTGTGGGCCAAGCTCTCGGCGAATTTTGTCACATAAGGTTTTGTCATTGTAATCAAAAACTACATCAGCCCCTAGCTGCTTAACCAATTTGTGGTTACGCTTGGAGGCGGTTGTAAATACATCGGCACCACGCTGCTTTGCAAATTGAATAGCAAATTGACCTACAGCACCTGCCCCGCCTTCAACAAAGAGGGTATCGCCTTCAGTTACGGCTAATTTATCTAAGCTGATAAGCGCTGCCATTCCGGCGCAGGGCAAAGTAGCAGCCTTATCACTGGCTAATTGCTTGGGAATGATAGACACTGCATAATTAGGCACTTTTGCGTATTCGCTCAATATCCCTTGCTCACCAATACTGGCGTGCCACATTACACGCTCACCCACGCCAGGAAATACGCCTTTACCCGCTTTAACCACTACACCCACTGCATCCAAGCCTAAAACATGCGGATACTGCCATAAACAAAAGCCAGATTTAGCAAATTGCGCATCCACCGGATTTAAACCAACATACTCCACTTTTACTAACAGCTCATTACCTGTGCATTGAGGCACAGGTAATTGCATATCAACTAAGTTAATATCCTCATTAGGCTCTATTAAGGCAATAGCCTGCATAGATGAAGGAATAGTATTTGGGTTTGTAACTACAGTATTAGGCATCAAAAACTCTACTAGTTAGTACTACTTAACGCGTAACTCCATCGTCCATTAAATGACTGGTAAGCATTTACCTTAGCCAATAACGATGAAATAGTTGAATCAACGGCATTTTCTTGTGCTATTAAAACATCCTGACGTGCATCTAACAACTCTAAGTAAGGAATTTGCCCTTCTTCATACATTGCTTGTGCTTGTAAAAATGCATTATTAGCAAATTGATACCGCTGCTCAGCAAAACGCGATTGCTGTGCTTGATTGACCAAGTATTGCAATGAAAGTTCACTCTCGTTAATGGCCTTTAACACCACTTGTTGATAGTCAGTATAAGCAGCTTGACTTAAAAACTGCTGCGCATCACGCTGAGCCAACAACGCAGGATAACTTAATAAAGACCATTGTACTTGCGGTGCAACTTGCCACTGCTGCTGGGTGTCGCTAAAACCATTACTACCCAGACTTAGGACTCCTGCAAAACCACTTAAGCTGATATCTGGCAATAAGGCTTTACTGGCTGCCACACTTAAACTATTTGCTTGGCTAAAGTCATATAATGCTCGGCTAATATCGGGTCTTAATGCAATAGCCTGATTAGGCTTTGCTAGTGACACTTGAAATGCCTTACTCAATATAGCGCGTTCATCATCAATACTCAGTGATTGCGTTGGTTGTGCACTTAATACCGCCAGCGTAGATAAGTCACGAAACTTAGCATATTCAATCGCCGGAATGAGCGCTTGTTGCTGCCTAAGTTGTGCCATGGTGCGGTTTAAATCAAGCTCATTTGCCACACCTTCATCTACTTGTGCCTGCAGCACTTGAATGCTTTGTTCAAGTGCTTCTATTTGCATTTCAATAATTTGTTGCTTTTGCAGGTTGCCCTGATAGCTGGCAAACCCTTTAACCACAGATGACACAATTTCAATTTGTAATAGCCTAACTTGCTCTGCTTGGCTCATAGCTTGTGAATTTGCGGCATCAACGAGTGCAGTTATTCGACCAAATAAGTCGAGCTGCCAGTCAAGTGCAACATTTGCACTTGACTGTCGGCTATTGGTATCGCCTAGTCCACTTCGTTTAGCTCCAACCTCAACACCGCCTTGCGGTAAGTATTGTGCTTGTTGTTCACCAATACGTGCCAACGCACTTTTAAGCACTAACTGACTCGTTTGTAAGTCGTAGTTATTAGCCAAAGCGTTGCTAACAAGCTGGTTTAATTGCGCTGAACCAAGCTTGTGCCACCAGTTTTGCTCATCTTCACCAACAAACTGCTCTGCAGATATTGCTTGGGCAACAAACTTGTTTACTTGTTGTTGCTCAGCTGCTGTATCTATTTTGCTCGCACAGCCAGATAACACTGCAATCGCTAACACAGAGCCTAAAAATGCCGGCATTTTAAATTTGTTTAAATGTAATTTAGTCATTTGAAGACTCCTCAGCGCGCTGCTTTTTTACCACCAGCATGTAAAACACTGGCGTAAATAATAGCCCAAATACAGTCACACCAATCATACCTGAGAATACTGCGTTACCCATTGCATGACGCATTTCAGCACCGGCGCCGGTTGCCAACACTAACGGAATTACACCCGCGGTAAAGGCAATTGAGGTCATTAAAATAGGACGTAAACGCATGCGACACGCTGCCAACATAGCCTCAAGGTGCGATAATCCAGTGTCGTGTTTATCTTTGGCAAATTCCACCATTAAAATGGCGTTTTTAGAGGCCAGTGCCACCAGTACAATTAACGCTATCTGGGTAAATATATTGTTGTCTGAGCCTACAAACCACACCCCTAATAACGCAGAGAATATAGTCATAGGTACAATTAAAATAATGGCCAATGGTAAACGTAGGCTTTCATACTGTGCAGCCAATACCATAAACACAAGCAATACCACCAGTGGGAACACGTACACCATAGTATTACCGGCGAGTACTTGCTGATACGTTACCTCAGTCCACTCATATTCAATACCAGTAGGTAGCGTTTTAGCCAGTACATTTTCAATCGCTGTTTGAGCTTGGTCTGAGCTGTAACCTGGCGCTGGGCTGCCGTTAAGTTCAGCACTTGGGTAACCGTTGTAGTGCATAACACGATCTGGGCCTATAGTTGGCGTTACCGTAAGCACTGAGCCTAGTGGCACCATGTTACCTGCACGATTACGTACTTTTAGGTTTAGTATTTGCTCTGGGTCTACCCTAAATTCGGCATCTGCTTGGGCATTAACTTGGTAAGTACGACCAAACATATTAAAGTCGTTTACATACACTGAGCCTAAATAAATCTGCAATGAGTTAAATACTTCATCAAGTGCAATACCTTGGATAAGTGCTTGCTCGCGGTCAATATCAATATCCATTTGCGGTACTTGAATTCTAAAGCTTGAATACAGCCCCATTAACGCCGGATCTTTTTGCGCCGCAGCAATCACTGATTGCAAGCTATTAAATAATGCTTCAAAGCCTTTGTTTGCTCTATCCTCAATTTGCAGTTTAAAGCCACCGGTGGTGCCTAAGCCTTGAATTGGCGGTGGCGGAAATACAGCCACAAACGCTTCATCAATAGCTGCAAAACGTTGGTTTAGTTGCGCTGCAATAGCCGAAGCCGACATACTCGGATCGGTACGCTCTGCAAAAGGCGCCAATGGTGTAAACACAATGCCGCTGTTAGGGCTATTAGTAAACCCATTTACAGATAGACCAGGGAACGCCACGGTGTTTGCAACACCAGGAACCTCGAGCGCTATTTGCTGCATTTGTTTTACTACCGCTTCAGTTCTGTCTAAGCTTGCTGCATCTGGTAGCTGCGCAATGGCAACTAAGTATTGCTTATCTTGCTGTGGTATAAAGCCACCAGGTACCGCGTCAAACAGCTTAATCGTACCGCCAACTAAAGCAACATAGGCAACCATTACCACCACGCTCATACGAATAAGCTTTTGTACTAGCTTTTCATACCCTGTTGCACCACGGTTAAACAGTCGATTAAATGGCTTGAATAACCAGCGACCAAATAACTTATCTAATAAGCGGGTAAACGCATCTGGTTTTGCGTCGTGCGATTTTAACAATAAGGCTGCTAGCGCCGGCGACAATGTCAGTGAGTTAAACGCTGAAATAACCGTTGAAATAGTTATGGTTAAAGCAAATTGCTTATAAAACTGTCCAGAAAGTCCAGTAATAAAAGCCGTTGGAATAAATACCGCACACAATACCAATGCAATCGCAATAATTGGGCCGGTTACCTCTGTCATTGCAACGCGTGTTGCTTCAAGCGGCGATAAGCCGTTTTCTATATTTCGTTCAACATTTTCGACCACTACAATCGCATCATCAACCACAATACCTATAGCCAGTACTAAACCAAATAGCGATAAGGTATTAATAGAAACACCAAGCCACTGCATTACAGCAAAGGTACCAATGAGTGAAACTGGCACAGCTATAAGCGGAATAATAGATGCGCGCCACGTTTGTAAGAATACAATAACTACAATAACAACCAATGCGATGGCTTCAAGCAATGTCGCTATTACCGCATCAATGGAGCCACGAACGAATACCGTTGGATCATAAACAATGTCGTATTCAACACCTTCAGGAAAATCTTTCGATAAACGTGCCATGGTTTCACGGACCTGATCTGAAAGCTCAATGGCATTTGAACCCGGGCGTTGAAATATTGGCATTGCCAATGCAGGTTGATTATCAAGTTCAGCACGCAGTGAGTACGAGTCTTGGCCTAAGTCAACACGCGCCACATCTGACAAACGCGTAAGTTGCCCTTGCTCACCTACTTTAATAATGACCTGCTTAAACTCTTCAATGCTGTTTAGGCGGCCTTTCACGTTTAATAAAATTTGAAATTGGCTATCGTTAGAGATTGGCTGAGCACCTAAGCTACCCGCTGCAACTTGCTGATTTTGCGAGCGCAAAGCAGCCACAACATCGGTTGCTGTAAGCTCACGTGCTGCTAATGCATCTGGATTTAACCACACACGCATAGCATATTTACCACCACCAAATAACTGAATATCACCCACGCCAGGTAAACGTGCTATTTCATCTTTAATGTTTAAATCGGCATAATTTGATAAATACGCCGTATCATGGCTATTCTGGGGTGAATATAAATGCACCACCATGGTTAAATCGGGTGATGACTTTTCAGCAACTACCCCTAAACGCTGTACCTCTTGTGGTAAGCGCGGTAATGCACTATTTACTCGGTTTTGCACTTGTACTTGAGCACGGTCTAAATCCGTCCCTAAGGCAAATGTTACGGTTAAAGTCATGCGCCCGTCACTGGTCGCTTGTGAAAACATATATAACATGTTTTCAGTGCCGTTTATTTCTTGTTCAAGCGGTGTTGCCACTGTTTGTGCAATAACCGTTGGGTTTGCGCCTGGGTAACTGGCTGTCACTACCACCGTGGGTGGCACAACTTCTGGGTATTCACTGACTGGCAGCTGAAATAAAGAAATGCCACCCGCAATCAAAATAATCAGCGACAGCATGGCCGCAAAAATCGGTCGCTGGATAAAAAAGTGTGAAAATTTCATTTAATAACCTTATTGCTTAGCAACTAAATCGGCAGGGTTAGCAGTGAGTGTAAATGCCACACCTTGGGTATTAATTGTCACTTTATTTGGTGATATTGGCATGCCAGGCCCTACGCGAGCTGGCCCATTCACTGCAATCACATCACCCTGTTCAAGACCAGAGGTAATGGCACGTAATGCGCCATAGCGCTCACCTACAGTAACCAATTTATATTGCAGTACATTATTTTCGCCCACGGTAAGAACAAAACGATTTTTTAAATCAGTACCAATAGCTCTATCTGGAATAATGACGGTTTCGCGTATTGCATTAGCAGCCAATTTAATCCGTGCAAAAGAGCCTGAGCGTAACTCGTTACTACGATCTTCAAATACCGCTCGTACACGTAATGTGCCAGTAGAAGCATTAATTTGGTTATCTATAAAGTTGATGTGGCCGTTGTAATTAAAATCACTCTGCCCTACTTTTTGCATAACAACAGGTTGCTTGCTTGATGCAGTAACATCATCAAATGCATTGTTCCAAGTACGTTCATCGACATCAAAGTAAGCATACATTTTGTCATTTGAAACAATTGAAGTGAGCACGCTTTGCCCGGCAAGGACGTTGTTACCTTTAGTGATGTTTGCGCGAGAGATAATTCCATCAATAGGTGAAACCACAGAGGTAAACTCTAAATCAAGTTCTGCGGCTTTAAGCTGAGCTTTAAGTGCAGCAAGTTGTGCTTCACGCTGACGCAACGTTGAGGTACGAGCTTGTGCTTGTTCTGTAGAAATTGCTTTACGCTCAGTTAGACGCACTGCACGTGATGCTTCGCTTTTTGCTTGTTCAAGAGCCGCTTGTGCACTTTTAACCTGAGCTTGTAAACTAGCTACCGTGGCTCTAAATGAACGATCATCAAGGCGAAATAACACATCACCTTGTTTAACAGCATCCCCTTCTTTAAATTCAATTTGCTCAATAATGCCTGATACACGCGGCATTAATGCTACTTTTTGCGGTGACTCTAAGCGCGTTGTATAGGTATGCCAACTTTGTACAGGCTTGACCAGGACTTGGGCTACATCAATAGCTTGATATTGTTGTGCGGGTGCTGATTGCGCTGTGCTTTCTTCAGCACAACCGGTCAGAGTAATTAATGCAACAGATAAGGCTGTAGCAACTAAGTGTTTGTTCATAACGACGCTCCTGTTAATTAGGCGATACATAATACGGAACATACTTGTTGACAAAAACAATAGATTTTTAAATTCATTAGTGCCAAAATGGCATCAAAGTGACACAATGGTGCAATAATGGATACAACAAGCCGACTCTTAATGCTGCTTGAAGTGGTTGAGCAGGGATCATTTGCTAAAGCTGCTGAAATACGCAACATTGATCGTTCCGTGATCTCTAAACAAATTAGCCGTTTAGAAGATGAGCTAGGCGTGAGGCTATTAAATCGAACCACCCGTTCGTTTTCACTTACCGCAGCAGGCGCTGAAATGATAAAAAAAGCGGACGAGTTACGAAGCCTACTCGGCGATACCCTGCGTATGGCAGAGAATTATCACTTAGAACCTCGTGGCGTATTAAAAATTACCTCATCGACTTTAATTGGTCGGCGTTATTTACAACCAGTGATCAACGATTTCCAAAAGCGCTTTCCGCAAGTGGAAGTAGAACTTCGTTTAGATGATCGGCTTGTGGATATTGTCTCAGAAGGATTTGATTTGGCATTTAGAGTGGGTGAGCCAAAAGACTCCTCTTTAATTGCTCGAAAGATTGCGCGTAATCGTTTATTACTTTTAGCTTCCCCTGCATTTATCGAAACCTATGGAATGCCGAAAAACATAACTGATTTAGCACAATTACCCGCCGCTAGTTACGCAAGTAGTTCACTGCGAGTTGATGGAGTAAGTTACTACAACCACCTTGGTGAACAATGCGAACAAAAAATTAAAAGTGTATTTAGAGCCAATGATGCTGAAGCACTATTAATGAAAACACTCTCCGGAACCACTTACGTTTTAGCCCCCGCGTTTATATTAGATAAAGAAGTGATTGATGGACAACTGGTGCCTTTATTGACGGATCTTAAATTAATGGAGCACAGTGCCATGTATGCGGTATACCCACATCGTGATTTACCGGTAAGAACCCGGTTATTTTTTGATGCCGTACGCGAATATATTGGTAAAGAAAGACCGATTTGGGAAAACAGTATTCCAGACTTTGAACAAATGTATTAGCCGCTATAAAACTTAAGCCAGCGCTAAAATATCAGTGCAGACCCCATTACGGCCAGTCTCTTTAGCTTTATAAAGCTGCTTATCGGCCAAGTCGATTAGTTCACTTAGGCTTTGTTGCTGGTATTGTACAACGCCTAAACTGGCGGTTAAATTAATGGTTTCACCATTAGCGACTATGTGCTTATTTTGTATTGCGAGTCTTAACTTTTCTGCCATTGCTAAGGCTGCTTGCGGACTATCAAAGTTGCTCATTAGTGAAAACTCTTCACCTCCCACTCTAAACACATACCCTTTTGCAAAAGTGCCGCGCAATAATGTAGCTAACTCAACCAATACTTTATCGCCAACATCGTGCCCATACTGATCATTAATTTGTTTAAAGTAGTCTAAATCAAGTAAAAATAAGTAAAGCTGTGATTTATCTTTGATCTCTACCTCAAAAAACTGGTTCATTGATAAACGATTACCAGCCCCAGTAAGGGGATCGAGTAACGCTAAATTTTTCAAACGCTTCGAAAAATCAGCTCTATTACCTTCAAAAACATGAGATATAGCCCATATGCTTATGTATACAAATAATAAGTTAAGTCCTATGTTAAATGCTGAAAACGATGAATGTGGCAGTTTTTGAGATAACACCACCAGCTGTAAAACAAGTAATGCCGCAGACAAAAATAACCCGTAACGTCTACCAAGCAGTAAGTAGTAAAGAATAGGTAAAATAAATGTCCACAAAAACAGGCCGTTTTTAGGGGGGGCTAAGTAGGTGCCACATAACACAATTAAAGAGATAGTTAAGCACATGGTAATGGCATGCCAGCGCTTAGGGTAATGTTTTTGTGAGTGCTTAAATATATATAAGCATAACAAGGAAAAGCCGACTTCGAGACCACCAACAAGGGGTAAATTATTTACCAATAAATTAAAACCGGCAAACACCAATGACAAAAAACCAAAGCAAATACACATCCATTTAAGAACGTGCTTGCGTAGCGTTTTTGTACTATTAAGTGCAGCTATATCCATGGATAACTTAAAATATTTTTGATAGCTTATGTTAACAATGAAATGCAAAAATCACAATTTTAAGCTTAAACAATTCAGAAAAAACAAGCCAAAAGAATTAGTGAAACGTTTATTCCATAATCAATTCATTAACAGTACCCACTAAATCTGCAAATTCTTCATCAACATGCGATAACTGTTTAGCGCTCAGCGTTTTGTTTAACTTGAGTAGCAAATGCGCATAAGCTTTTAAGTTTTGCTCATTTAGTTCACGCAGCTCATTACTCATATATTGCTCACGATCAGTGATAATGGTGTGTAATTGCTGGGTAAACTCTGCCTCGCTAAGTGTTTGCTGGCTAAAAAGGGCTTCAAGTGCGGCTAAACGAGTTAGTTTATAGTCGTGCCATAAATCACTGGTAGGGGTATGCTTACTGTTAGCTTGTGATATGAGCGTTTGCTGCTCAGAAGTGAGTTTGCCAAGCCACTGCTTGTAGTAATCTAGTTGTCTCTCTAAGCGTTGTTGCTGGTGCTCGTCTTGAGTTAATGAGGCATGCTCTTGGATTTCATCATTAATTTGCTCGCGAATATTTTCTACCATTTCACTGCGCTGTGATGGGGTTAAGGTCAGCGCTAACTTAATTAAAGGGGCACTAGTATGCAACAGCAAGTTTCGCCAATGCTGCTTCACTTGGGTTATTTTATCCATCAACTGCGCAGTATCGGCTTCATTGTTTAGCAATTGTCTTAGGTCGAGTAAATCGGCTTTATATTTTGGTAATTCAACTTCACGATGCCAATCTCGGGTATCGTTAATAATCGCTTTTAACTGCTTAGATTGGCTTTTATTCAGATCAACGTAATCATCAATCCAAAATGACGATAACCAACCTAGGTTGTTATAGGCAAATGACGTTGAACAGCTGGCAATAAATAACAAACTGGTTATAAAAATAATTTTACTTAGTTTTATATTTTTTAAATTATTTAACATGAAAAGACCCCGTTGTATGATGCTTTAGTTGCCAAAAATCATCATAAGTAATTATGTAAGCTACTGCTTGCTTTTATTTTTTTCATTTTTCTATAGAATCGCAAGCTAACGCAATTTATATCATAGCTATGTGCTTAAGTTTAGAATTTTTGAGCTATAGTTAAAACTACTTGTTAATACGTTTGTATATCTAATTTATAAACGTTGGCGTTATTGATTTAGCTCATAATTTATTACCTACTCGAGTAATAAGTAAATGATTAACCGTTATGATGCTTACCGACAACGATAACTAATTTGGAGACATGCATATGTCACAGTCTAATTTAAAAGCAATGTTCTTTGCGGGCATTATACTTGCTACACCTTATGCTTATGCAGGGCTTGAGGAAGGCATAATAGCAGCAAACGCAGGTCAATTTGAGGAAGCACTAAAAGAGTTTAATTACCTTGCAGACAAAGGCTATGCCCCAGGTATTTACGAACTAGGTAAGTTATACGAGGGCGGACATGGAGTTACTCGCGACTACTACAAAGCTGCAGAGCTTTACCAACAAGCAGTTAAAAAGAATCATGTAGATTCGATGTTTGCACTTGCGGTTTTGTATGATGAAGGCAACGGCGTAAAGTTGGACAAACAAATGGCTATTAGCTTATTTGAGAAAGCAGCCAATAAAAACCTTCCTGCAGCACAGTATAACTTAGGGGTAATGTACGCCAACGGCGATGGCGTGAGCCAAGATTATAAAGCCGCCAGAACATGGTATGAAAAAGCCGCCGCTAATAATTACACGCTTGCACAATTTAATTTAGCCTTGATGTATTTTGAAGGCTTAGGAATGCCAAAAAACCTTGAAATGTCGTATGTGTGGAATACCATCGCTGAGTACAACGGTAACATGCAAGCTAGCCACAGTCGTAAACTTGATGAACGCACTATGCTCCCTAAGGAAGTCGCTGAGGCTAAAGAAAAAGCCGATGCTATTTATAATAAAATTTTAGCGGGTACTTATGCGGGTGAAGGGCGAATGTTTTAAGCCAAAAGAATAACTAAAAAAGCTGAATGAAGTGATTCATTCAGCTTTTTTATTTTAAGTACTACAGGCTATTTTACATAAAGCCACTTTAGCACTTTGATCAGTAATTTATTTTGTTTAAGTAATAAACCTATACGCGGATTAAACGAGCCTGATACTAAGGTATTTTTTGCATGGCTAAAGGTTAAAAAGCCTTCTTTAGCATGATAATGCCCCATTCCTGAATGACCCACCCCGCCAAATGGTACATCATCGGCAGCTACTTGTATTAATGTATCGTTAACGGCAACGGTTCCGCTAAGTGTTTGCTTAATAATGTACTGTTGCGCTTGCTTGTCTTGGCCCAAAATATAGACCGCTAATGGATGATGGCGTAGTCGAATATAATTAAGCGCATCATCTAATTTGTCATAACTCATAATCGGTAAAATAGGCCCAAATAACTCTTCTTGCATTAATTGCATCTCGTCGGTGACATGCGTCACAATATGCAGACCCATCCGGTGTTTTTCAGCATCTTGTTGGTTTTGCTCAAGTGGCTTTGTTATTTTAGCGCCTTGTTGTTGTGCTTGTTCTAAATAACCTAGCAGACGTTGATAATGAGCTGGACTAATAATAGAGGTCAGGTTTTTCCCTTCAACACCTTGCTTAAAGTGCTTTTTATAAAGTGTGCACAAAGCTTTAATAAACTGATGTTCTAGTGCTTTAGGAACAAATACGTAGTCAGGAGCAACACATATTTGCCCTGCATTGGCCATTTTTCCAAATAATAAAGCACTCGCGGCTTTATTTACGTCTGCTTTTTCTAACACAATGACTGGCGATTTTCCGCCTAGTTCTAAAGTGACTGGTGTTAAATTTTTACTCGCTGCGCCCATCACCAACTTACCAACCGCTGTTGAGCCAGTAAATAATAAATGTGCAAATGGTAATGATGAGAACTCACTTGCCACCTCGCTGCCACCTTGAATAATGGTGCAGTGTTGGCTTAATTCACCTATAAATATTTTTTCAAGAACCGCATTGGTATTAGGCGTAAATTCACTGAGCTTTAGCATAACCCTGTTGCCCGCTGCAATCGCGGTGATGACTGGCACCAATGCCAATTGAATAGGATAGTTCCACGGTGCAATCACACCCACCACGCCAATAGGCTGATAGGTTACACTTACTTTTGAGGGCCATAAGCTTAACCCCGCGCTGCGGTGACTAGGCTTAGACCAGCGAGGTAACTTTTTAATAATATGTGCAAGCCCCTGCATGGTGGGCAAAATATCACCTACTAAGGTATCAAAGGCCGTTCGGTAACCAAAATCTTTAGATACTGCAGCAATTAAGTCTTGCTCTAGCGTTACAATGTTAGCGCGTACTTTCTTGAGTAAAGCAAGGCGTTGCACAATAGGTAAATAAGGGGTGTCTTCAAAAGAGTGCTTTAGTTCATTAAATTGTGAACGCAAAGTCCCTGTAGATAATGTGTCAGTGATCAAAATAGGCTACTCGATTTATAACGTTTTCAAGACTATAACCTTGTTCTGTTACTCGAGCAATAAAGAGTGATTTGGCAGCGCGATAAAAATCGTTGCAAAAACACTCATAAGGTTGGTTGGAACTCATACCGATGCACAGCTTTTATGTGCATCGGTTATCTGTTTTGTTAGTTGATTAAAGTGGGTTATTAAAAGCCAAAAACCTGGGCTGCTATGGTCATTGTTACTAAGGTAATTAAAACTATAGCGACAATATTTAACACAAAGCCAGCACGGATCATGTCTTTCATTTTAATTTCACCCGAGCCAAACACAATCGCATTGGGTGGTGTGGCTACTGGCATCATAAACGCACAACTACACGCAATCGCAGCTGGAATAACCCACACTAACGGGCTGCCTGTTATTGACTCAGCAACAGGGCCTAGTAATGGTAAAAAGCCTGCGGCTGTTGCCGTATTACTGGTAATTTCCGTTAAGAAAGTAATGAGTGCCACCACCACAAGAATGCTCATAACTAAAGGAATTGCACTGGCACCCTCAATCATGTTGGCAATGTAATCGGCTAATCCTGATGATTTAATTTGCGAGGCTAGTGTCAAGCCCCCCCCAAATAAAAGCAACACACCCCAAGGTACTTTAGCTGCACTTTCCCAATCTAAAATTCGCTCATCACTGCCTTTATTAGCAGGTAGTACAAATAAAAGTAATGCGGCTGCAATTGCAATACCCGTATCTGAAATTTTAAGGCCGGTCACATCACCTAGTAATGGTCTAAATATCCAACAAATAGCCGCAAACATAAACACAAACAATACGCCCTTTTCAGCACGTTGCATGAGTCCTAGGTCTTTTAGCTGCGAAGAAAATACCGCTTTAATGTCGATTCGATTGTTTGCTTGTACATTCGCATCAACCTTGTAGGTAAACTTAGTTAGCCAAATCCAGCTGATGGTTAACATGCCAAGTGCTAATGGCACACCAACTATCATCCACTGAGCAAAGCCAATTTCAATCTGGTAGCTGTCTGATAGGTATGCAGCCATTAATGCATTCGGAGGAGTACCAATTAAAGTAGCAATCCCCCCAATACTCGCACCATAAGCAATAGAGAGTAAAAGTGCTTTACCAAACCCCTCATTACTTGGATCAGAGCTTTTTACTAAATGAGTGATAGATAAGGCAATAGGCAACATCATTACTGCGGTAGCGGTATTAGACATCCACATTGATAAAAATGCAGTCACTAACATCATCGCTAAAATTTGTAAGCTTGGTTTTTTACCGGCATAAAGCATAGTTCTTAATGCAATTCGTTTGTGTAATCCCCAACGTTCCATAGCAATTGAGATTAAAAAACCACCTAAAAATAAAAAGATCAACGGATGCGCATAAGGGGCTGCAACACTCTTTATTGCCGCTATATCTACAATAGGCGAAATCACTAACGGAAGTAATGCAGTAGCAGGAATAGGTACAACCTCACTTACCCACCACGACGCCATCCAAAATGCTAAGCCTGCAGTTTTAAAGGCAGCAGCCGACATTCCTACTGGCGGCTCAACTAAGCAGGTCAATAACATTACACACGGACCAAGTAACAATAACAGCCATTGCATAAACGGCTTTTTATTGGCGTTATTTTCTAAAATACGTTTTGTCATTTTAACAGCCTTTAAAATTTATATTTAAGACCAAGTGCAACACTGTTATCAGCATTTTCTTCTAGGTCGAGGTCAGTATATAAAAGGTAAGCGGTAGTTTGCTTGTCAAAAATGTAGTCTACACCAGTAGTCCACTGAGTTGCGTCTGATGCTTGACGTAGCTTTGAGTCATCTTTTGCAAATTGAACTTTAGGTACCCATTTGTCGAGCTTGTAGCTTGCACTTAACACGTAACCATTCCCTGATTTACTACCATCAATTGATTCTGAATGCTGGTATAACGCACCTAATTGTAGTTTTTCAAATTTATACACGCCTGCGATACGACTTGCTTTAATGTTATTAAGCGAGTCAACATGGCTTATTGAAATAGAGTAAGGAGTTTTATTTAAACTACGATCACCATAAATAAGGGTTGCAGCAAATCCCGCTTCATTGTCTTTGTTGTCATCTTTTGGCGCATAGGTAAATGAAAACTGTGCATTGTGCCAGTATTTAGAGGTATAAGTAATGGTGTCGCCTAATCGGTCTTGTCCGGCAATAACTTGTGAAATATCTGCTTGGGTTTCGTTAAAGTTATCAAGCTTGCCTTCTGAATATTTAAAGCGAGTGTCGTTTCGCCCTACGACCACTTCACCAAACGCACCTTTTAGGCCAAGGTAAGTATTACGTGCTGCAAAAGGCTCATTGGTATCGTCGTGTTCAAAACCTTTTACTTGAACCTCGTATTTAAATACGGCAGTAAAATACTCATTTAATTTATGGTCCCCTTTAATACCAATACGCGAAAAAGGGGCATCTATTTGTGTGCCTTCATCTGCGTAACGCATAATGCCAGTATCGGTGTTGGCAATTTGTACTTCGGCTTTACCATACACAGTGTAATCTGCAGCAAACGCTGTTACAGGTAGTGTGGCAGCACTGCATAACGCAGCAAGTACTGAACCTTGGAATAGATTATTTTTCATTATGTATCCTAATTATGTGATGTTACTTGTTGTCTACAACTGTAGAGCAAGAACATGACCAACTAGATAATAACAATAAATTTCAGTGACTTAAAAAATAAAACCATGATAAAAAGCTTTAAAATGTGCGGATTTCCACACACTTTAAATACCTACTATCACCATTTCCACCCACTAATCGGTAAACATATCTCGATTAAGGTTATATTTACTCATTTTATCGTAGAGGGTTTTGCGCGCGATTTGCAACGTTGCCATGGTGTCTTTAATACTGCCATGATTAAGCTCTAAGGCTTCTTCAATTAAAGACTGTTCATAAAAGCTGACCTTTTCTGCAAGGCTTAAGTCCAATGATAACGACGAGCCACTACTGCTTGAGTCACTCTGTGCAAAAGCCAGATCGGGGCCAAGTAGTACCGCTCGTTCAGCCTGGTTTCTTAATTCACGAACATTACCTGGCCAATCATGCGCAAGTAGGCGCTGTTGTAACTCAATATTAAGCGCACCCAAAGGTTTATGAAAACGAGTGGCCGCAATAGAGCTAAAGTGCTTAAACAACAAAGGAATATCGGCTTTTCTATCTCTTAACGCGGGAATGCTGACTTTAACTAAACTCAATCGATAGTATAAATCGGCTCTAAACTCACCTTTTTCTACCAACGAAAGTAAATCGACCTTAGTGGCCGCAACAATACGAATATCAAGGTCAATGGCTTTATTTGCACCAACGGGAGTAACTTTTCGCTCTTCAAGCACCCGTAGTAATTTAACTTGTAGTGACAAGGGAGTGCTTTCAATTTCATCTAAAAAAACCGTGCCGCCTTGTGCAAACTCAAACTTGCCTTTGCGATCTTGTGTTGCGCCGGTATATGCACCACTAACAGCACCAAACAATTCACTTTCTATTAGTTGCTCAGGCACCGCGCCACAGTTAATAGCCACAAACTGACAGCTTGAACGGTTACTATGATCATGTAAGTAACGGGCAACCAATTCTTTACCTGTTCCAGTTTCACCTTCAATTAATACATCTGCGGGTGTATCAATCACTGTGTTGAGTAAGTTCATCATGTGCTGCATTTTAAGGGTCTCGCCTAAAATGCGCACACCGGGCGCGGAGGTCTTTTCAACCGCACGCTTCAGAGCTCTGTTTTCCATAACTAAAGCACGGTTGTCTGAGGCCCTAGCAATGCAATCTAATAAATTTTCGTTCAGGGGTTTTTCAAATAGATCATAAGCACCTAACTGCATTGCTCTAACCGCTACAGAAACATCGGCATAACCTGTTAAAAATATTACCGGAAGTTCACTGTCGAATGCTTTTACCTGCTCAATAAAAGTTAAACCATCCATAGTTGGCATATTTATATCACTGAGGACAACGCCATAAAAATTGCGACTTAAACGGCTTAAAGCAATACTCGCATCACTAAAGCACTGCACCTCATACCCTTCGAGGGTTAAAAGCTGATTTAACGAATCACGGATCATCGCCTCATCATCAATAACAACCACTTGCTTACAAACAACGGCTTCAATCATTTTTTGGGGCCTCTATGCTTGATAAACTAATAATAAACTGTGCACCGCCTTGAGGGCGATTGTGCGCCGTTAAGTAACCATTAAATGAATCAATAATTTGCTTTGATATTGATAAGCCCAGCCCTAAACCATTACTTGACTTGGTACTGTAAAAGGGTTCAAAAATAGATCCCAGCACATGGTGTTCAATACCTGGACCACTATCTAAAATAGAAAGCTTAACGCGCTCCTCAAAACACTCAACATCGAAACTAAGCTCTCGTTTAGGCTCACCTTTCATTGCTTGTGACGCATTGGTGATCACATTAACCAGTACTTGTTCAAATTTTAATGCATCAACCCACACCGTGATCTCTTGCGAAAACTGCGGAGCACTGACGTTAACATCGTCTTGTTTAAGTTGCGGGTGGGTGATCATCAACGCATTATTTAATAACGCCGACAGTGGATGTGGTCGCAATTGCATTGTCGCCGGCTTACTAAAGTATTTAAGCTGCGCCACTATTTTATGCACCCGCTCTACCAAATTCTCAATAATAATTAAATTTTCACTTAATGCATTGAGTTTCCCCTTTTTGAGGAAAATTTTAGCGCTTGCCAAATAAGTGTTCATGGCGCTCAGTGGCTGGTTAATTTCATGATTAATACCCGCACTTAGTTGCCCTATTGTGGCTAATTTTGCCGACTGTACTAGTGCTGTTTGCGCTTTTTCAAGCGCTTGGGTGCGCTCTAATACTTCAAGTTCTAAACTGTGACGCGAGTACAGTAATTTTTTATATCCGGCAAAGCGTGCCAATAAGCTATATCCGACAAAAATAAATACCCAATAAAACAACACCAGCCATAACAATCTGGGCACCTGTAATGCATTTATGCTTGAAATATCAACCAATACCGTCATCGTTGCATTTAGGTGTGTCAGTGGTCTTGAAGCGGCAACATATTCATCTTTAGCAATTTTAAATTGCTCAATGCCCTGACTTTTGTAGCGCTGCTGCTTTATTTGTAACGGTTGATGATCTAAGTAAGCACGGCGCTGTTTAATATCGCGGCGTGTAGTAATATCAAGCTCTGTAAACGTGTTTAAACGCCATGCTGGCTCATCCGACATAGCAATAATTTTATCCGCAAGCTGCAAATAAAAATGACTGCCTTTTGAAGTATTTAATAACGAACGATCGTTTTCAAATTTAGCGACATTAATTTTTAGTGCCACAACGCCAATGGCTTTACCATCTAGATAAATAGCCTGAGAAAAGTATATTCCGCGTTCTTTCGAGCGCTGTCCGAGGGCAAAGTAAGCGACCTTTTCTCCAGCAAAAGCCTGTTTAAAATAAGGTCTAAATGCAAAGTTGCTCCCTAAAAACGTATAGTCGGTTTGCCAGTTACTACTTGCAATAACGTCGCCAAGGGGATCTAGTATGTATACATCTGAGGCACCGCTGGCTTGTTGAATATCAGCCAAGTAATTATTAATAGCATTAAAGTGTTGTGATTCATTATTAGTAAAACGAATCAATAAATTATTTTCTGTGAGGAGCTGAGGAATAGCTGCAAAGCGCGCGAGTTCATTATCAATATAATTATTTAATTGAATGACCTGTTGGTCAGCTTGAATTTTAGCTTGGCCTAAATCATAAGCGCGGCCAAATGAAAATGTAACCACCAACAACAGCACTAACAGAATACAAGCAAAAATAATTTTTTTAGGAATGGAGAACATAAACGCCTGTAACACCAAGGTGCTAATAATAACTAATAGCCACTATTGTATCGATTTATAGGCCTTTGCAGAAGAAACTTTTTGTTAACAAGTGTACTGAAACTAAAAAACCGTGAAACAAAAAATATTTCACGGTTCAATTCCCTGCAAAAGGGATGCTGTTTTAGCTTAGTCTACGCTTTTGCAAGCGCTGGTTTGTCTTTAAAGTACTTATACAAACCAATTAATGAGGCTGCAATCCAAAATATTTCAATCACAAAGCTCGCTAAGTTAAAGTTATAACAAAGACTGATAAGCAACAAAATAGCGCCGCTTAGATTCATTAAATTATACGTCAAACTTTTTGGCGATACTTTATTTAGTTGCAGTAAAAAAAACGAACCAACCACTAAAAAAGTGCCACTCATACCAACAATATCAAATAAAAGTGCAATCACACGTCTATCCTTTTCCATTTTAAAACCCAACTGACTGGCCCAATCCATGGGGAGGGTTTTTTTCAATCATTGAAACAGCAAAACCAGCGAAGTTTACCAGTGAAAAAAAAGCAAACAAGGGCTTATGTCCGCCTCTTGATAGTTTGGGTTAAATAGCTACTTTATTTAAAAGTGACTTTACCACCTATCATTTTATAAGCTGCAGTCCCTCTTATCGTCGCTGGGCGGGCAAAAGGCCGCTCACAGCCAGGGCATACACATTCAGTATGAGTGTGATCTTGGGTTATTCGTTCTATAAAACATTTTACCAACGCCCCTTTGCCCCCTTTACGATATTTAAATAAAGGCGCTTTGCACGCAGAACAAAATATATCGACCGTTTTTGTAGGCCCTTTTTTATTGGGCTTAGCCATACTACCTCAATGGTTATTTTACGATTACTAAGGCGTACATGCTATCACATGATAGAAAAGAAATTGATGGGAGTAAGCATTACTGATCAGAGTTATTATTGATTAGGTAATTATGTTAAAAAATATTGTGTTATTAAACTTTATTAGCTAAACGTGTTAATTGAGCCGACAGTACATTCATACAGAAAGGCTTTATAATAAACCCTGACACCTTTGAATTAATTATCTTTTTTACGGTCTCAGAGTTGTCTTCACAGGTCACCATAAGTACGGGAAGCTGAGCATGCTCAGTATCGTTTCTAATCGCATCAAGTAAGTTTAGACCATCCATTTTTGGCATATGTAAATCTGTTATAACCAAATCTATGAGCTGATTTTGCAGTATAGTCAATGCTTGCAGGCCATCGGTTGCTTCAACAATGTCTTTATAATCTAACTGCCTCAACATATTAATGAGCACATGGCGCATTAATGGCATGTCATCAACAACTAATATTCTCATATAAATGTTTAACCAAAGTAGGTGCAAACAAATTTTTATCAAACTGAATTAACAAAAACTGTTATAGGTAGTATCTACATTAGTTAACTATAGTTGTTGAAGCAAATAATCAGTTTTATTTACACTTTGCAAGTTTGATAATAGAGCATTTAAAAATTACCAAACGAAGCTTGAATAAGCCCAGCTAAGCATGCTGGACTGAGTGCAATTTCAAGCCCTCGCTTACCGGCACTCACATAAATAGTATCAAAGTCTAATGCGCTTGAGTGTATGTAGGTTTTTAAGCGCTTTTTTTGTCCAAGCGGGCTAACGCCTCCCAAAATATACCCTGTACTTGCCTGTACTTTTTGCGGCTCTGCCAGCATTACTTTTTTAACTGCGCAGAGCCTAGCCAATTGCTTCAAATTAATCTGCTGAGTAACTGGCGTCACAGCAACAATTAGTTGTTGTTCTGAGGTTTCTAACACCAATGTTTTAAATACTTGAGCGCTATTAAGATTTAGCTTTTCAACTGCTTCAAGGCCGTAATTAGTGTTGTTTACATCGTGCTCATAGCTTAAAGTAGTAAATGAAACGTTAGAGCTTTTAAGCATTTGAATAGCTGGCGTCATACTCACCTCCATTGGTTAATCATTTCATACAAACTTCTACTAAAACTACATTTCAAGACATTATGTGAAAGTTAAAAATGAAGAACACTTCTGCCACAGCTTTTTTTTAAATAAATACTCAAGTTTTCCCATATGATTTTATTATTCACTTGAAAACTAATGATATAGTTATTAGATGAATAATTTATTCTGACAAAAGAAACTCCAAGCACTGGCACTCAAAATAATCATATCCTGTAAGCGTTTTTTGAGTAAACCGACTCTAAACCTACACAAACCTATTAAATAATTAACAACCTTTACTTTTACAAAAATCAAACCTAATGTAAATGGTATATATAATTAAGATTGCCGTTAAAACCTTGCCATATCCGTCTTAATTGTAAAATAACAAAAAAGGACACTGAATGTTTTTAGATTACTTTGCCTTAGGAATACTAGTATTTGTTGGTATTTTTTTATTTTACGGAATTATTGCATTGCATGATATTCCCTACGAGATAGCTAAAAAACGTAATCACCCACACCTAGATGCAATTCATTACGCTGGGTGGGTTAGTCTATTTACACTTCACGTTATTTGGCCTTTTTTGTGGATTTGGGCAACTATATGGCGTGACGATCGTGGTTGGGGCTTTAATCATTTACAGCAAGAACATGATGAGCTTGCCGCACAAGTAACGCAATTAACAGCAACAGTTGAGAGCCTACAGAAACAACTAAACGATACAAACAATAAGAGTGCATAATGGATTTACTATTAATACTAACCTACACCGCGCTATGTATTGCGATATTTAGAATTTTTAATATACCACTAACAAAATGGACGGTTCCTACGGCAATTTTAGGTGGCGTACTCTTAATCGGCACGCTTATTTTAGTGATGAATTATAACCACCCACATGCAAATATTGCACGCAATGTATATATAACGACTCCTATCATTCCTAATGTTCGCGGTATTGTGACAGATATTACAGTAAAACCTAATGAAAAAGTGAAAGCTGGCGATTTGCTATTCAGCATTAACGACACACCTTATCAAGCAAAAGTAAATGAGGCCACAGCACAGTTGCAAGATGCTATTCAAGTAGCCAAAGGTTTAGAAGCATCATTCAAATCAGCCCAAGCAAGCACTCTAAGAGCAAAAGCTGAATACTTTCGCAGTAAGCTTGAGTTTGATCGCTATCAGGAGGGGGCGAAAAAAGGCGCTTACTCTAAAGGCAGTGTTGATAATATGAAGGGGGTATATTACGCGGCAAAAGCGACCTACGAAGCTTCGCAAGCTGAAGAAGATCGCCAACGTATTGCATTTGAATCAGAGGTAAATGGTAAGCAAACCATTGTCGCTCAAGCTGAAGCACGCCTTGAACAGGCGCAATTTAACCTTGATAGTACCAATATTTATGCACCTACTGATGGTTATGTAACCCAATTAACCTTACGCCCTGGTATGATGGCTGTTCCTATGCCACTTCGTCCTGTAATGTCGTTTGTGCACGATGAAGAAGCTCAGTTTGTTGCTTTATTTCGTCAAAACTCAGCATTGCGTTTAAAGCCAGGCTATAAAGCTGACTTTATTTTTAAGGCTATTCCAGGAAAAGCCTTTGCCGGAGAAATAGTCTCTGTATTACCGGCCATGGCTGAAGGTCAAGTGCAAGCACAAGGTACATTAATGAGTAGCAAAAATTTTAATCGTAATGGTCAAGTTGTTGTTGTATTAAAGCTAATCGATGATATGAGTGAATATGACTTACCTAAAGGCACCAGTGCTGAAATCGCTGTTTATTCTGACCACTTTGAGCATGTTTCGGTAATGCGTAAGGTATTGATCAGAATGAAAAGCTGGCAAAATTACCTGTTCTTAGATCATTAAACTAACTTTTATATTAAAAAAAATGACGCCTATTGGCGCCATTTTTATTTAATAGATTAATAATTACTTAGTTAGGTCATCAAAAAACTTTTTAACACCATCAAAAAAGCCTTGTTCTTTTGGACGGTTCTTTGAGCTATCTTTGCCCATGCTTTCTTCAAGTTCAGTTAGCAACTCACGTTGACGCTCGTTAAGGTTCACTGGTGTCTCAATCACCACTTTACAAATTAAGTCACCTTGAGCACCACTGCGTACAGACTTAACACCTTTGCCACGCATACGGAACATTTTGCCCGTTTGTGTTTCTGACGGTATTTTAAGTTTTGCACGGCCGTCTAATGTTGGCACTTCAATTTCACCGCCAAGGCCTGCTGTAGTAAAGCTAATAGGCACTTCACAGTATAAATTGTTCGCTTCACGAACAAATATCTTATGTTCACGAACCGACACTTGCACATACAAATCACCTGCTGGTGCGCCATGCATACCAGCTTCACCTTCGCCAGATAAACGAATACGGTCACCTGTATCGACACCTGCTGGAATTTTTACCGATAATGTTTTGGTTTTCTCTACGCGGCCTTGGCCATGACATTTGTTACAAGGATCTGAAATAATTTGACCTTGTCCATGACATGTTGGACAAGTTTGTTGTACAGCAAAAAAGCCTTGGCGCATTTGTACTTGGCCTGCACCGTGACAGGTTGTACATGTTTTTGGCTTAGAACCCGCTTTGGCACCGCTGCCATCACACGGCTCACAACTAACCCAAGTCGGTACTTTAATTTCAACGTCTTTACCACGAACCGCTTCTTCTAAGCTTAAGTCCATGTTGTAACGTAAATCTGAACCACGCTGCTGGCGAGATTGGCGTCGGCCACCGCCGCCTCCAAAAATATCACCGAATACATCACCAAAAATATCACCAAAATCACCTTGGCCGCCGCCAAAGCCACCGTGACCGCCGCCACCACCTTGTTCGAAGGCTGCATGGCCGTATTGGTCATACATTTGACGTTTTTGATCGTCCGTTAATATTTCGTAGGCTTCCTTTACTTCCTTAAACTTGGTTTCAAGGTCTTTATCACCGGCGGTACGATCTGGATGATATTTCATCGCTAAGCGTTTATACGCTTTTTTTATGTCTCGCTCACTCGCATCTTTGCTTACGCCGAGGACTTCGTAATAATCGCGTTTTGACATATCTATCACACTACTCTTTTCTATGTGCAGCGCTAGCTGCTGGACAAACCGATAAATCATATCGATTTATCATTGAATTTTTAAAGCACTTTACTTACATCTCTTACATACAAAAGGCGCGTTAAGCTTTAGCCTACGCGCCTCAGGTGTTCATCCTAACTTAAACACACAATGTAGTCATGGTGTTTTCGGTTAGCGAGAAGCGTTAGTAACAATTACTTGTCGTCTTTAACTTCTTCGAACTCTGCATCAACAACATCGTCGTCTTGCTTAGCAGACTGTTGTTGCTCTGCACCGGCATCACCACCTGCTTGTTGTGCTTTAGCTTGGGCAATTTCCATTAGTTTTTGAGACTTTTCAGCAAGTGCTTGTGTTTTAGCTTCAATTTCTGCTTTGTCGTCGCTCTTAATTGCTCCTTCAAGGTCAACAACAGCCGCTTCAATTGCTTCTTTGTCTTCGCTTGGTAGTGCATCACCCGCTTCTTCAATTTGTTTACGTGTACCGTGAACAAGTGCGTCAGCTTGGTTACGTGCAGCCACTAGCTCTTCAAACTTTTTATCGTCTTCTGCATGTGCTTCTGCATCGCGAACCATTTTTTCAACTTCTTCATCACTTAAACCTGAAGACGCTTGAATGGTGATTTTTTGCTCTTTACCTGTGTCTTTATCTTTAGCAGATACATGTAAGATACCATCCGCATCCACATCGAATGTTACTTCGATTTGTGGTGTACCACGTTGTGCTGGGCGAATACCTTCTAGGTTAAATTGACCTAGAGATTTATTGTCGCTTGAACGTTTACGCTCACCTTGTAGCACATGAATGGTTACCGCAGATTGGTTATCTTCTGCTGTTGAGAATGTTTGCGATTTCTTAGTAGGAATCGTCGTGTTTTTCTCAATCAGTGCCGTCATTACTGAACCCATCGTCTCAATACCTAGAGATAATGGTGATACGTCTAGTAATAGTACGTCTTTCACGTCGCCTGCAAGTACACCACCTTGAATCGCTGCACCTACTGCAACTGCTTCATCAGGGTTAACGTCTTTACGTGGCTCTTTACCGAAGAACTCTGCTACTGTTTTTTGAACAAGTGGCATACGAGTTTGACCACCCACTAGAATGATATCGTTGATATCGTTCACAGATAGGTCTGCATCAGCAAGTGCACGCTTAAGCGGTTCAATTGACTTAGTCACTAAGTCTTCAACTAATGACTCAAGCTTAGCACGTGTTAATTTCACGTTCATATGCTTAGGACCAGACGCATCAGCGGTTACATACGGAAGGTTTACTTCTGTAGATTGTGCTGATGAAAGCTCAATTTTTGCTTTCTCTGCTGCTTCTTTAACACGTTGCATAGCAAGTGGGTCAGTTTGTAAATCGATACCTTGATCTTTCTTAAATTCAGCTACTAGGTAGTTGATAACACGGTTATCGAAATCTTCTCCACCTAGGTGGGTGTCACCGTTAGTCGCTAGAACTTCAAATGTGTGCTCGCCTTCAACTTCATCAATTTCAATAATTGATAAATCGAAAGTACCACCACCTAAGTCATATACCGCTACTACGTTTTCGCCACGGTTTTTATCCATACCGTATGCAAGTGCAGCTGCCGTTGGCTCATTAATGATACGTTTAACTTCAAGACCCGCAATACGGCCAGCATCTTTGGTTGCTTGACGTTGTGAATCGTTAAAGTATGCCGGTACTGTGATTACCGCTTCAGTTACTTCTTCACCTAAGAAGTCTTCAGCTGTTTTCTTCATTTTTTTCAGTACTTCAGCAGAAATTTGTGGTGCAGCGCGTTTTTCGCCGCCCGCTTCAACCCATGCGTCGCCATTATCAGCTTTGATAATTTTGAAAGGCATGATGCCGATATCACGTTGTACTTCTTCGTCTTCAAAACGACGACCAATTAAACGCTTAATTGCGAACAATGTGTTTGTTGGGTTAGTTACCGCTTGACGTTTTGCAGGTTGACCTACTAAAGTCTCACCGTCTTGCGTGTAAGCAATAATAGACGGGGTTGTGCGATCGCCTTCCGCATTTTCAATAACACGTGCTTTGTCACCATCAAGTACTGCAACACAAGAGTTAGTAGTACCTAAATCGATTCCAATAATTCTACCCATGAATCTTCTCCAACTTCTAAATTCGTTAATACGTTCGATGACTAGTTAATAGGGATGCCACAAACTTAATTCAACTGTAAAAATGAAAAAAAATTCATTTTTTTTAATTTATTTACTAAATAACCCTAAAAAGAGTAAGGATTGTTCATTTTTTGTTATTTAAGAGGACCTTTATTGTCTGGTCTGATGAGTTTGTGTGTGATATAAATTTAGTAAATAACATCAAAAGGACATTATTTGTGCACTTTGAACAATTATTACAACTCGCCTCTCAAGTAAGTAAGGAAACAGATCAAGAAATCAATACCATGCAGTTCCCTGCTAATTGGTGCCAAGGTCGAACCGCTTTTGGCGGACTTTCTGCGGCGCTTCTTTATCAAGCAATGCGCAATAACGTTGATTCATCAAGACGACTGCTTTCTTTAAGTACAAACTTTGTCGGCCCATTATTGGCTGAAAAGCCATTTTCTTTGTCGGTAGAAATATTACGTGAAGGGAAAAGCAGTACCCAAGTGCTCGCCAAAGCCATTCAAGATGACGCAGTATGCGTTATTGTACAGGCCTGTTTTGCTAAAAACCGTAATTCATCAATTAATGTACCGGTATCAAAGTCGCTAAGCTTACACCCTGTGAACGAACGTCACTGTTTAGGATTTGTACCTGGGCAAATGCCAGAGTTTTTCCAACATGTTGATTTATGCCCTCAACAAGGAGCCATGCCGTTTAGCAGTGCTGAAACCTCTCATTTAGGTGGTTGGATGCGCTTTAAACATACGCCAGAAGTAATTACAGAAGCTCATGTTATTGCCCTTACTGACGCATGGCCGCCAACATTGCTGCAAATGTTTAAACAACCAGCACCGGCAAGTAGTATGTCGTGGTATTTAGAATTTGTACAAGCACCTAACTTAGTCCCGGGTGAATGGCTGGGGTTTGAAGCAATTACTCATCACTCAAAAGATGGCTACGGACTTGAAGATGGCTGTATTTGGTCGCAATCAGGCGAGCTTATTGCACTAACCCGCCAAACCGTGGCTTTATTTGATTAACAATTAAAAACGAGTGAAGTCGCGCTGGGTATATTGTTTATCTAAATTAAGCATTATGGTGCGATATTCACCGCTTTGAATTATGTTGGCTAAGCCTTGGTCAAATTGCTGCCTCAGCAAATCATTTTTAAAATACGCAGGTCTTGCCGCAGGTGGAAAAATAGCATGGATAACAAAATCTTTTTTGGCATTGGTTTTTTGATATTCCTTTAAGTAGTAAAGGAATATGCGTCTATCGAGAATAATCGTATCAACCCAGCCTGCCATTAAGTGATGTATCTGCGCTTGTTGGTTGAGTACTTCTTCATAGCCTCTTAAATTCTCTAAGTTGTGGCCAAACTCTTTTGGTAAATAAGCGGGTGCGTTTTGAAATGCTAAAACGCTTTTAGTGGCCAGATCGTAAATAGTATTAATAGTGAAGTTACTCTTTTTAAGACTCACAACTACATTTTCGTAGCTGACAACAGATTGGCTTCGATATATGCCAGTAATTAAAATACCTGAATAATTTAATGCGATATCAACATGACCTTGGTTTAATAAGGCATCTGCACGTTGATTTGACATGTACTGTACATCGACTTCGTTTATATCTTGATTACTTAGTGCTGCTTTTACAATTTCGAGCTGAATTCCTGAATCATTTTCACTTATTACATAAGGTGCAACTGTAGGGTTAGCAGCAATAGTAACTCGTTGCTGATTATTATCTTTGATAAATGCAAAGCTATCGCTACATAAACATACTAATGCCAATAAAAAAACCACTTTCACACTATCACCTAATCCGTTTTTATTTTCAGTTTTTGGGGTTACTTATTAGTAATTTAGCCGCAGTGTTTGTATTTAGCTATTAATTATAGCAATATTTAAATTATTGAATTAACTATAAGCTAACATTTTGCAAACTGCCTGCCCAAGCTGTGATCTTATCATTGAAATTCCAGAAATTAATGCCAAACAAGTCGCACTGTGTCCTCGCTGCAACCACAAGGTTCGCGGTGTTAATGTTAACCATGATACCGAAATAGTCGCATTAAGCTTCAGCGCACTGCTGATGTTACTCAGTAGTATGTTTTATCCGTTTATTTCTTTTAGTAGCAATGGTATTACCCAAACAATTACCCTACCTGACGCTGCTCGCATTTTATTTAATTATGATAGTGACCTACTCGGCCTGTTTATTGATATCAGCATTATTATTCTGCCTATGAGTTTGCTCATTATTTTGATCCCTTTGCATTTAGGGGTACTCAAAGCGCTGCCGCAAACAATTGCAAGAAGGCTATTAAAATTTACCTTGGCGCTTGAGCCTTGGATCATGTCAGAAATATTTTTGATTGGTGTTTTGGTTAGTATGGTTAAAATAATGTCATTAGCTGAGGTTAGCTTTGGTACCAGCTTTTTTGCCTATGTGGGATTTGTAATTTTTTATGTTAGTGCGTTAACACGGCTAAATCGTGCAAGGTTGTGGTCGCAGGTAAGCCCGGCAACTCGGCTTCAAAGTAGTGCAGGCGCAGAACGTGCAATAGACGATAATATAAAAGCCTGCCATGTTTGCCACCAATTGAGTGTTGATTTAACCTGCCCTCGTTGCCATAGTAAAACCTACTTAAGAAACCCCTACAGCGTTCAAAAAGCAGCAGCTTGGCTAGTTACCTCCGTAATTTGTTATATCCCCGCGAATTTACTGCCCATTATGTACACTATCAGCCTTGGGGATGAAACCCCTGCCACGCTTATTTCTGGTGTTATTACTTTATGGAATAGTGGCTCGTACCCAATTGCGCTGATTATCTTTTTTGCAAGTGTGGTGGTGCCATTAGCGAAAGCGCTCATTTTAAGTTTTTTATGTTTTATGGTTACAAAACCCGCCAACCTGCATACAAAAGGTTACACAAAAGTGTATCAACTTACTGAATTTATAGGAAAATGGTCTATGATTGATGTGTTTGTTGTGGCTATATTAGTTGCATTAGTGCAGCTAGGTAATTTGATGTCGGTTATACCGGGTTTAGGCATCGTCTTTTTTACTGTTATGGTATTATGCCAAATGATGGCAGCACACGCATTTGACCCTCGTTTACTGTGGGATTCACCTAAAAATAAAAACGCAGAGAATAAAGCATGACTAAAACAGCCAACGTAGCACAAAAAACACGTATTTCTGCGATTTGGATTATTCCCGTGGTTGCCTTATTGGTAGGTATTTGGATGCTTTATCAATACCAATTAAATAAAGGGCAAACAATCTACATCAGCATGCCACAAGCAGAGGGCATTGTTGCCGGTAAAACAGAAATTAAAGTACGTAGTGTTAAAATAGGACAAATTGATCACGTCCGTCTTTCTGACAGCCAAGACAGTGTTATTGCACGGGCACAAATAGATAAAAACTACGATAACTTGCTTACTGAAGATGCCCGTATTTGGGTGGTAAAACCTCGTATAGATGAAACAGGCATTAGTGGCATGAGCACTTTGCTCTCAGGCGTTTATTTAGAGTTTTCGCCAGGCGAAAGTAAACAACTAAAGAAGCAGTTTAAACTTCAAGAGGAACCCGCATTAATAGGCAAAGATGTTCAAGGTGGCCGTTTTAAGTTACTCAGTTACAATGCAGAAGTACTTGATGTGAGTACTGGCATATTTTTTAAAAACTATAAAATAGGCCAAATAGAAACCGCCACTTTTGATTGGAAAAACCAAGCAATGCAATACGGTATTTTTATTAAAGCCCCCTATGAGAACTTGATCACCTTAAACTCTATTTTTTGGGTTAACTCAGGGATAGAAATAGATCTTTCCGCAGATGGTATCAACATTAACACTGGTTCTTTAAGCAAATTATTGAAAGGTGGGATCTCTGTCGGACTACCTGAACAGCAAACTCCTGGCGATTTAGCACAAGACGGTCATAGCTTTTCTTTAAGCCAGAGTTACAAACAAGCTCTAGAAGAGCGCTTTTATGACTTTGATTATTACCTTATCGAATTTGAACAATCCATTCGGGGGTTACGCGTGGGTGCGCCAGTAGAGTACCGAGGAACACGCATAGGTACTGTAGTTGAAGCTCCCGCGAACGTAATAATAGATGGCAAACCCGCTCACTTTCGTGCTAAAAACACCGCTGTCCCTGTATTGATCAAAGTGGAATATGGACGTTTATACCACAACAACGCCTTAGCTAAAGAGTATTGGAAATCAAGCATAATCGAGTGGATAAAAAATGGTATGAGGGCATCATTAAAGCCAGGGAATTTGTTAACCGGTGCAGTTTATGTTGATTTTGACTTTTATACCGACACCCCTAAAAGCGAACTTAAAAAGCTTGCTCAATATGATGTATTTCCTAGTGTATCGAGCGGTATAACGGTGCTTGCTGACCAAGTGTCTGATGTGCTGAATAAGGTAAATAATTTAAAAATTGAAGACAGTTTGGCAAAAATGCAAACAACTTTCAGCGAGTATCAAGCATTGGCCAGTGAAATGCGCACATTATTAAGTAAACCTGACACCCAAAATTTACCCGGTGACTTTAATCGTAATCTCGAAAAAATAACCAAAAGCATGGAACAGTTTGAAATAACCATGCGTCAATTCGATAAAACAATGGCAAGCTATCAAGCAGGCTCACAAATGCACCACCAGCTTGAACAAACACTGCTGCAAATTAAACGTTTATCTGAAGAATTCCAACCACTTACTCGTGGTTTAAACGAACAGCCTAACATGCTCATTTTTGATAAGTCACTGCCTAGCGACCCGCAACCGAGGAAACAATAATGAAAGCACTATTTTTACTTTTAACAAGTGTTCTCTTTATCAGTGGTTGTAGTTCGGCTATTCAAACTGCAACTCAATATTACCAATTTGAACAACCCATAACTGACTCTTCGCGAAATGTGCAAAATACAAAAGCACAACTCAGGGTGCACACAGTTACCTTAAGGGGGACATTGAATAACCGGGGTATTGCTATGAAAGTAGATAATAATCAAGTTCATGCTGCTAATTATCACTTGTGGGGCGAATCGCCGGATGTAATGCTTACAACAACTGCGCAACAAACATTATTTAATGCCATGAGCAACTGGATGGTTATAAAAGGATTGCCGGTCATTACCGACCAACAACAACAAATATTTTATGAAATAGAATATGAATTACATCACTTTAACGGCGATCTGCAAGGTAACGCAGATATCTCAGGGTTATGGCGTTTGTACTATACCCACCCAGAATCAGGCAGACGTTTAATAAGCATTCATAACTTCTCAAATGTTATGCCAATAGACGACGATGGCTACAATTCATTAGTCGCGACCCTTGAAAAAATGTGGCTAGAGATAAATTCAAATGTGGCGAACACAATTGAAAAAACAAGACTCAATCATAAATAAACACTTTGATGGTGGTTTTATCAGCATTGATTACTGCCTTACCCACCTCAGTAAAACCCAGTTTATATAGTACATTTTGAGATCCTAAATTAGCCGTTGAAGTAATTGCGCATACATCTTTTATACCTAATTTATGCCTGTTATATAAAAGTATTGTAGCTGCTTCAAAAATATATCCCTTTTTTTCAAAGCCGACTTTTAACGCAAACCCTAAATCGGGATGTTGCATAGTCGCTCGCTGATAAAAACCAACAATACCAACCACAGTTTCATCATGGAGTGTGATCATATAAGGCCCAAAACCGTGCTCTTTATGGGCAGCTATAAAGCTGTCTTTGATGTATTTTTTAGCGTCGTCTAGGGTATAAATATCTTTATCACCAATGTATTTAATAAAGTTGGCCTGATTAACTAACTTAAGTAACTCCGCCGCATCTGCTATTTGTGCGAAGCGTAAGAGTAAACGTTCAGTTCTAAAAGCAATATTCAAAATAACTCCTTGGAGTTCAATACTATAATTTAACGACATTAAAACAAAACCCAGTCAACAATGACTGGGTTTTTTGGTTTTAGAGTAATTTCAAGCTTACTTTTGCAATTTTATATCGCTGTAGTAATCATCTAAACTCGTCACTTTAGTCTGATTTGGCAAATCAGCAAACTCGCTATCACTAAACTTAGTGCCGCGTAGCTGCACATTTAAACGTGCTGCTTTTGGGTTTAACATTGTTTGCTGGTAGTAATCTTTAATATCAGCAAGGGTGACTTTTTCCACCTCTGCAATTAATTTTTGTCTTGAATCAAAATCAAAGTTTTCACGATACCAATCGTTAATCAATGGACTCATTTCGTCGCTTAAATTCTTTGGCTGTTCTTTTAACGAAACCAAAGTTGCATTTTTAAGCTGTGCAAATGTTTCCTCACTCATGGCATTAAGCTCAGAAGCGTACTCTTTTTTAAACTTGTCAAAGCGCACTTGAATGTCTTTAGGCCCTTTTACCGGTGTTTGGATAAATAAACCAATACCTGAGTAATCTTCAATGGGACGCGCTAATGCGCCTACTGCATAAGCAAGTTGCTCTTCAGTACGCATTTTATCAAAGGCGATTGTTCTAAAGTGACCTTGCAATACTGCTGCCTGAGCTTTTTGTTTGTAACCAGGTATTGGGTGAATGGTCATATCGACCACCGCTACATCGGCTACATCAATATCTTTGTGCAACACACGCGCTTCACCCGGTTGCGGTAACCACGCTTTACTGCGTGCAAACTCCGTTTGAGTATGTGTGCTTGGTAAGATAGCCGCTAACTCAGCAGCAATAGCATCAATGTCTTTTTGGTTGTAGTTACCGTAGCTAAATACACGTAAGTTATTATTTGCTAAGGTGCTTTGCTTTAAAGCGTGTAAATCAGCAAGCGTTAATGTTTTTGCAGCCTTAATTAGCGCTTCTGTATCAAAACTACCAGTACGAGTCAGCTTAGAATACTCACCAAATGCTTGTGCATACGGGAACTGTTTTTGTTGATTCAGTAAATCTCGCTGATAACGGTCAATCGCTTGATTAAACGCTTGTGCTGAAATTTCAGCATCAAACCCAGCTAACGCTTGTTTAAGTAAAATATCTTGTTTATCGGTAAAACCACTTAACGATAGCACCAACCCATTACTTGAGCTTAAATTAACGTTCATACCAGCAACGGCAGCTTCAGTTCGTAACTGACTTAATTGAGTGTTATACAGATCAGCCCAAACAGAATAAAGTACGGTTGAGTTAATATCATGCAAACCTGTTTGCGTATTGATATACACCTCAACTAATCCCTTGGGTTGCTCTGCAAACTGCTGACTTGCTTGGCGCCAAATTTTTACACCGTTTTTATCGTAGCTAAGCTCAGGATGCTTCTGCTCTTTAAAGGCTTGCGTTTTAATTGCAAAACTCTCTGGCAGTAAATTGTTAACACTTGGCAATGCTAAATTAAAATCACTTGGTTTTTCCCAGCTGGCAATTTCTGCATCGCTAATATCATTAATTTTATATTTGCCATCGTAAAAATGCAGCTCAGAATCTGTATCTTCCTGTTGAGAAATATACCAGATGCGAAGTGTATCGGCATTAAGTTGCTTAAGTACATTGTTCACCGCATCAGCATCAAATTGAGCATAGTAGTACGGTGCGTTTATCGCATGATTTAACGGGTAATCTTGCATGCTTTGAGTCAACGCACTAACGTAGTTAAACTCATCGCCCTTTTCTAAAAATTTAAACTGATTGTTTAAAGAGGTGCGAATTTCATTAAAGTATTTACTATTAACGCCCTCACGCTTAATCAAGTCAATGTATTGCATAATTGTCGCAACAATTGACTCGCGGTTTTTCATACCTTCATCAGTCAACTCTATATTAACGCTCAAAGAACCGTAGTTGCCATATTGATTTGGAGAGGCCGAAGCGGATAACTGCGATACCCACCCTTTATCACGTAATAATTGTGCTGGACTACCTGGCATTTCATTACTTAGTAAATAAGCAACAAAGCGATTAGGTTTTACTGCAAATTCAGTTTGATTATTAGCAATTGTGAAATCGAGCTGTAGTTGTTTAACGTCTTCATTTGGTGAGTAAAAAACACGTTTTCCACCGGCATTATCAAAATCTAAGCTCGCAGTAACGCGAGGTTTTTCAATATTTTTATTTTCAATGTCAGCAAAGTATTTTTGTGCTTTTTTCTGCATTTCTGCAATCGGTAAATTAGAAATCAGCGCCACTTTCATAATATTTGATGAATAATATTTATTATAAAAATCAACCGTTTCTTTGTGTAAAGAACTATCCGCTTTGTCACCTAGTGTTTCAAGGTTACCAATTAAGAATCGGTTAGCTGGGTGTTCCCCCATCATTTTACGTGCTAATTTAAATTGGCCAAAAAAGTCCATTTCACGACGCATTGACCACTCAGCATTCACTGCGTTTTTTTCTTTTTCTGTGTATTCTGGGTAAAGCTTAGGGGCTTTAAAAAAGTCTGAAAAGCGGTCTAAGCCTTCTTCAAACGCATCGTTATTAATTTTAAACATGTAGTTGGTAATATCGAGCCAAGTATAAGCATTATGCGCACCACCATTTTTAGTCATAAAATCGGAGTACCCTTTGGTATCAGGGTATCGTTCAGTGCCTAGGAACAACATATGTTCTAGGTAATGCGCCATACCTTGTTGGCTCATTGGGTCATGTAACAGACCTACACCTACACTCAGTGAAGCAGCAGATTTTTCAGCGCTTGGATCAGAGACTAAAATCACTTCAATATCGTTAGCAAGTTTCAAGGTTTTATATTCACGGTTATCATTAGGGCTAACAACGAGCGTTGGTGACAACAGTGATGTTTGTGAAGATTGAGAAAGAGTGGCGGTATTCGAACAACCGCTTAATATTGCCAGTGCAATTGCACTTAAGCCGATGACGTGTCTCATTTTAATTATATCCATTGCTGTTAAATACGTGTTTAGTGTTACAAAATTACTAAATCAGGAATAAACTACCATCATCAAGTAATACTATGCTACTAATTAGTACTTAATTGTGTAACACATTGTGAATAGTAATCAAATAATCAATAAGGTAAATTATGGAAAAGATAATAATAATGGCCATGTTTGTGCAGGTAACACTTTCATTAGTTGTTATGGTGATTATGGGAAAACGTCGTTTTGCAGCGGCCAAAAATAAACAGATACAGTTAAATGATTTTGCCGCTATGCGCCTTGATAAAGCGGGCGATTATGTCAGAGTTGCTGATCGTAATTTTAGTAATCAATTCGAAATACCTGTGCTTTTTTATGCGGGATGTTTACTTGCTTTACAGCTTAATATGGCAAGTGTCAGTATTACAGTACTTGCCTGTTTATTTGTCGCTACACGAATTATTCACAGCATCATTCACCTGGGTAGTAATCATTTAAGAGCCCGTTTTAGAGTGTTTTTACTAGGCTGCTTATCTGTGTTTGTAATGTGGATTTTGCTAGTGCTGGGTGTACTTTACCACTAAAAAATAACGGCGAATTTAACAATTCGCCGTTATTATTTATAAGTTTATTTTGTACGTTTTAATCGAGGTGCTACTAGCAGTAGTGCACCTAATAACCACGCTACACTACCACTAGAGTCTGAAGTTTTTGGTGGTGTAACTTCTACGTTATCAATTAATGTATTTTCTTTAGGTGTCAAGTTTTGTGCTGAATTAGGATCATCATCAAGCACAACCACACTTTGAATTGATACCAAGTTTTGATTACTAATAACTAAATTTTCATCTGAACATTGGGCTTGAGTAATACCAACTAATGGTACCTCTGAACAATGGACTAAGGCAGCAATTTTATTTAAGGTTTCTTGACTTTGCGCAGTGACTTGTCCAAACACGGTAAAACCACCATTTTGTAAATCTAAGTTTTGGCTGTTATCACTCATGTTAAAAAACCATTGGCTGGTAGCGCTGTTTTCATTACCGCCCTGTTTTGCCATAGCAATGGTGCCTTTAACATTTGAATAAATAGGTTCGTTAATAACCGAAGGTTTGGTTGTAATTGGATCCATTTTATCAGAAAAAGTAAAGCCCCCTCCTTGAATGATAAACTTATCAATAGAGCGATGTATTACCGTTTGATTATATGCAGCATCATCAACATAACTTAGGAAATTCTCTACTGTTTTAGGAGTTTGTTGATCAAACAAGTTAATTTGTATCGTTCCCTGGCTCGTTTGCATTTCGACTATAGTTGCAGTGCTTGAAAAACTTGTTGCAGTTAAAATTGAGGCTAAGATAAGCTTCTTCATTATTTTTCCTATTTTTATTGTCATTAGAATTAATATTTTATGCATCATAGAATAGTGCTATTTATTTTGTAAATCGATATATAAGTACTTAACGCTACAATTCATAGCAAGTTAATTACATCGCAGTTACAACTGTTTACATTTTTATTTTAAACACGTTATGGATAATTAATTGCCTGTGTGCCTTGGTGTACATTACGGTTACTCTTTTTAATTAATTTTAAACCTTGCAAGGTATTTAAAAAGCCCCTTATCAATCACTCTTTTTTTGTTATTATCAATCAGGGACTGTTGCCATTTAAAGGTCATTAGGCCCTAACACATTGATAGGAGTACATAAAATGACTAATAACACGACTATTTGTGATTTTGGATTACATAAAGGTGAGCCATACACCCAATTGCCCGTGAGCTTTTTGAAATGGATGATTGATGTTAATCATCAAAAATCTCAATATGCACGAGATGAACTAGCACGAAGAAACAGAGTTGTAGAACAACAGCGAGAAGCCTCACTGGCTGAAAAAACATAAAGAAGTGCGTTTTTTTAATCTCGAACTAGTTTAAACTAGCCACCTACTAGATTGAGCTTTTATTCATCGATAGGTATCTTATGCGTACTCTTATTTTTCTTGTTTTTTTCCTTGGTTTATCTGGCTGTGCCAGCGACTCTGTCAATAAACCTGCAGCACAATATTTAACAGTTCTTCATACCAATGATAACCATGGTCGCTTTTGGCATAACGAAAAAGGCGAATATGGTATGGCTGCGCGTAAAACCTTAATTGACCAGCTAAGAGCAGATGCAAAGGCACAAGGACATCAGGTGTTATTATTATCAGGTGGCGATATTAATACCGGTATTCCTGAATCAGACCTGCAATTTGCTGAGCCCGATTTTAAAGGCATGTCGAAAATTGGCTATGACGCAATGGCATTAGGTAACCACGAGTTTGATAATCCATTAAGTGTATTAAAACAACAACAGCAATGGGCTAACTTCCCTCTTTTATCTGCCAATATTTTCGATAAACAAACTAACGAAACTATTTTTGAGCGCTATAAAATATTTAATAAAGGCGGCTTAACCATTGCCGTTATTGGTTTAACAACAACGGATACCGCAAAAATTGGTAACCCACAATACATTGGCCATTTGGATTTTAAAGATCCGGTTAAAGTAACTGCCTCACTCACCCAAAAGCTAAGAGCAAAATATAACCCGGACATTACCATTGCAGTAACACATATGGGCCACTATGCAGATGCTAAAAATGGGATCAATGCCCCTGGTGATGTCACACTTGCTCGCTCTTTAGATAAAAATGCCCTTGATATGATTATTGGTGGACACTCTCAAGAGCCAGTGTGTATGGCTGCTAAAAATGTTACTGATGAGAACTTTAAACCGGGTTTAGCCTGTAAACCAGATCAGCAAAATGGGACATGGATAATGCAAGCCCACGAATGGGGTAAGTATGTGGGCAAAGCAGAATTTAAATTAGAAAACGGCCAATTATCTCTACTGAGTTATCAATTATTACCCGTTAATTTATATGTCGATAAAAAGCAACCAGACGGCAGCATAAAAGCCGTTTTAGCTGCAGATTACATTAAACCTGACTCTGCATTACAGACCTTTTTGGCAGCATACCAACAAAAGGGGGCTAAGCAAATTGAGGGGGAAATTGGCTTCGTCAATGACAGACTTGAGGGAGATCGTAACAAAGTACGCTTTGAGCAAACAAACCTTGCGCGCGTTATTATCCAAGCTCAAATGAACACCGTGGGTGCTGATTTTGGTATTATCAGTGGTGGCGGTGTTCGCGATAGTATTAATGCGGGTGACGTGAGTTATAAAGATATACTTAAAGTACAACCTTTCAAAAACCGTGTCGCCTATATCGATTTTAAAGGCAATGAAATTTTAACCTATTTAAATGTCGTGACACGTTTTCCACCAGACTCTGGTGCTTACATGCAATATCATAACTTAGCATTTGAATTAAAAGCTGGGCAGGTAACTAACGTATTTATCGCCGGCAAGCCACTTGATATAAACAAAACATACCGCATGAGTATTAATGAATATAACGCCTCAGGTGGCGATAATTATCCAAAAATCACAAAAATGGCCGGGTTTGTAAGCACTGATGAAACTGACTCGCAAGCTTTAAAACGGTTTTTTACTGAGCATAGCCCTGTTGATGCACGTGAATTTGCACCTAAATAATCTAATGTGAACAGCGAAGAGTGTCATTAAAATGCTAATGACACTCTTCATTAAACTTTATGTGAGAGCAAAGCTAGGGTCTGTTGACCTTTGCGGATTAATATTTGTTCAAACTAGGGGCAATTTAATCGCGGCGCGAGGTTTGTAACCTAGTGGGCTAAGTAAAAACCGAGCAACAAAGAGTTAATTGCCCCTAGGCAGAACCCTTCGGGCAGCACCTGTTTGGCATTGATGCCGCGTTATCGCCTATTTGTGGGGAACAACCACACCATATAGACTCTGCCTTGCCTAAATACCAAACAGACTGCTGCAAATTTAACCTTGAAAGTTCAACAGACCCTGGTTTAAGCTCACTTAAATCATTACCCTAGGCAGTTAATTCGAAATTATTTCCCTATTATCTCTATATTCCCTTGGTTAACATTTACTAAGCCATAGCTATGCATCCGTGATCGAGAGCCCTCTCCAAATGCCTTTGGCGGATAATACAGCTCCTTCTGCTCTGGGCAATCATTCAATACATCATCTAACGCCGCACGAATTTCACTCAGGGTTTTTTCTAAACTGTTATTAAAGTTTGGTCGTTTTCTGATGGTATGCCCGAGTTCAACTAAACGATAAAAGTACTTATTGGCAAGTTCTAACAGCTCCTCGGGTACATTTTTATTATGGTTAAGTTTAATCTCTGGATTATTAGTACAAAACTCAACAAGCGCTAGATAAAAACACAACGGCTTATTTGCTAACGCCACTTCTTGCTCGGGATAATAACTACTGGATAAAGTTTTACTTTTTAAATTAATCACGAGTATTAATGGCTTTGATTCTAGTATACTTGGCTCCTGCTCAGTAATGAGTTTTTTATTTCTTTGATAAATTTCAGCCTGCTTTATCATAACTATAATTAATGCACTGACAACAAAAAGCAGTATATAAACAGTCACTCTTGTATACGAAAAATGAGGCTGCTTTAAGGATAAAGCTATAAAAACTACACTATTATTGCTATTTAGTTTTCGAATAAACTCATCGGTTTTTAAGGATGAAATAAACTCGTGCTCTGGCACTATCGAAATTACCTCTATACCCGTGCCTTGGATATGAGTATTTACTGTTTGTATGTAATGTTGTATTGCAACTTTATTACCAGAATGTTTAAGAAGCTCATTTGATAAATCGAGCAGAGGTAAGTCTAAAGCGATTTGTTTTTCTATTTGAGCTATTTGTAACTTGTTTACCTGTTGCTGCTTATGTGTTGTTGAAATATAAAACACCAATGAAAATACAATGAATAATATAAAAACACCTAATGACGATACAAGCTTTCTCATTACGACTCCCCTATAAAGGTAACGGGGTAATTATTACATTGCCAATATGGCTCAACATCTTGATAGTATTGAAACGATTGTTCTTTAGACATACTTAGCAAGTGAGATTGTACAGCGCAGAGCAAATCGGTATTGTTATGCTGCATTTTTAAGTACCAACGAGTACCTGCAACATTACTGCTTATGGGCGTAATATAATTCTTTGAGAAGCGCTTACTATCATTTTCTCTCCAAAAAGAGGCAATCAGGTCAACCTGCCCGTTCGCCAGTAATTCCCGCAATTCATTATGTGAGCTGG
Source organism: Pseudoalteromonas sp. 3J6 (assembly GCF_903995135.1). Taxonomy (GTDB): domain Bacteria; phylum Pseudomonadota; class Gammaproteobacteria; order Enterobacterales; family Alteromonadaceae; genus Pseudoalteromonas. The sequence goes on from NZ_LR877185.1 coordinate 1,786,235, forward strand.
CATAGGTTATTTTTAGTTGAGCAATATTAAGTCCTAATTGCTTAAACGTTTGTTTTGGCAAAATATGTCCAGATCGGCTAGTTGGATAATCTAGCAGGCCTATTTTTTTGTCTAAAAAATACTGTTTAGTGATCAGAGGCTTCTCTTTTGAAGATATAAAAAACGCGGTGTAATCTGAAAAGCCGACCACTGGCTGATAATTGTAAGTAGTCTCGGCTCTAAACGCCTCCATAATATTATTTTTAGCTAAAATTAAATCCGCAATGCCTTTACCAACAAACTCTAAGCTATCTACGGTTCTGTAGCCCCAATAGCCAATAACAGACCCATATTGCTTTGCCACAACTTTATCATCACACAAGTTTTTAGTGAGCAATTGAGCAACATACTTTGAGGGTGTAAATACTATAAGCTGATTTTGATTAGCCGTTGCCGTGGTTTGACATGTCGTTGATGTTTCTATCATCACTGGGAAAGCTATTTCTTTTTCATCTACAGCCATTTGACCAGCAAACCAACTAAGCAACAACACTATAAACATAAATGTAACAATTGCTGTTTTATGCAACATTAACTTTTTAATATCCAAATAACACCGATCTAAAATGAAGTTATAATACATTTGAACAATTTTAATTACTTATTACAATAGGTAATTTTACTCATCAAACATAAGGTATTGATAAAAAACAACTTTAAATAAGAAAATATGAATTTTATTGAGTCCTTTCTATCAACATGAAAAATACGGACAATTGACCTTATAAGGTTTTATAAATTAAATTTCACACTCACTAGGATGCCTCGATGCAGATAAATGTAAAACATTCGCTTTCATTAACACTTTTAATTAGTGCAATATTTGCAAGCACAGACTGTAATGCATGGGGGCAAAACGGCCACCGCGTTGTTGGTAAAATTGCAGAGGCTCATGTAAGTGAAACCACCAAGGCCGCACTTATTCCTTATCTCAATGGTGAATCTTTAGCACAAATTTCAACATGGCCAGATGAAATGCGCTCTGCGCCGGGTGATTTTTGGCAAAAAAAATCATCTCGCTGGCACTATATTAATGCAGATGACAATGCAAAATTTAGCTTTAACCACGAACACACTGAACATAAAGAATCAGTAACAAACATATTAGAAGGCATTCACTATTCAATTAAAGTATTAAAGGATGATAAATCAAGCCTTGCAGCAAAGCAGTTTAGTTTACGTTTTTTAGTGCACTTGGTCGGCGACAGCCATCAACCATTTCATGCAGGTAGAGCTGAAGATAGAGGCGGGAATCGCATTAAGGTTTCTTTCTTTAACCAACAAACCAATCTTCATAGCTTATGGGATACTAAGCTGGTAGAAAATGAAAATTTATCTTTTACTGAATACGCTCAATTTATAGATACTAATAACAACGAGTTAATTAACGAGTATTTAAACAGTACCCCAACAAGCTGGCTTGAAGAGTCACACAACCTTGCTTTACAAATATATAAATCAACAGAAGAAAATATTAGCTACGACTATATTTACAACCACACCCCTATTGTAAAAACGCGCTTACAACAAGCGGGCATTCGCTTGGCTGGACTGTTAAATACATTATTTGATCCAGCGAGTAAACGTTCAAAAAAAGCTTTAACACTAAAAGCAACAAAATAAATTCAGTTTCTAACTTAAATAACCTAAACGGGAAATCAACACTATGACAAAGCTTCGCCTTTCGAAATTAACTGGGGCAGTAATTCTTGCTCTAGGAGTTTCAACAAGCGCTATGGCTGCTGACACTTCATCTGCAATGCGTGGTAAAATCACCACACCTTCAGGTGCGAACGCTGCAAACGTTAAAATTAAGGTTGTTCATCAACCTACTGGCACAATCAGTGAGTTAACAACCAATGAAAGTGGTACTTTTATAGCCAATGGTTTACGTGTTGGTGGACCATACATGGTGATTATCGACTCTGATACATTTAACGACACCACTGTTGAAAACATCTTTTTAAACCTTGGTGAAACTTATCGCTTGAAGTCGCAATTAGCACCACTAAATATTGAAAAGATTGAAGTCTCTGGATATAAAATCATCCAACAATCAGGCGGTTCTAGCAGTACGTTTGGTGAAGATACCATTAATAACATGCCTAGCTTTAATCGTGACATTAAAGACATTGCGCGTTTAAACCCACTTGCAAGTATTAATGGTAGCGGTCAACTAACTTTTGCCGGTAGTAACCCACGCACGAATGGTTTAACTGTAGATGGCATTGGCCAAAATGATGACTTTGGTTTAAATTTTGGTGGCTACCCAACCTCACAACCCCCTGTAGCACTAGATGCGATTGAACAAGTATCTGTAGATGTTTCGCCTTTTTCGGCTTCTAAAGGAAACTTTGGTGGCGGTACTATTAATGCGGTAACAAAGTCTGGTACAAATGAGTTTAAATTTTCTGGCTTTTATGAAATATCTACCCCTGATATATCAGGAGATCTTCTTAATATCGTTGAAGAAGATGACCTAGATGCGATTGGTCAAAAAACTTTTTCTACTAATAAAGTAGAGCCTATTCAAACAGAAGAAAGGTTTGGCTTTAATGTTGGTGGAGCACTAATAGAAGATGAGCTGTTTTATTTTGTAAACTATGCAGAATGGTCAAGTGAATCGGATCTTGATTATGGTTTTAGCGGATCAGGTGCTGCAAATGAATTTAATACCACTGAAGCTAATTACAACCGTTTCATTTCAATCTTAAATGATGAGTACGGACTCACTGATTCACTAGCGGGTGCTCCAGAAGATACAAATAAAAACTTATTAGTTAAGCTTAGCTGGAATGCAAGTGATGATCATCGCCTAGATTTTACTTACCAATGGCAAGACGATCAAGATGAGCGTAATTCAAGCTACGGTGGTGATAACATCGTTCTTCAGTCAAATACTTATGCGTATGTTACTAAGTTCAATAATTTTGCCACTAAACTCTACTCAGATTGGACTGAAGACTTTTCAACTGAAATTGGTATTTCTTATAAAGATGTCATTTCAGACAGCGCGACACGTTCTAATTTAGGAAGTATATCGGTAGACGAAGATGGACGTAATGGCCCATCTTACAGCTTTGGTACAGATCAATACCGCCATGCAAATCGCTCTGAAACACAAAATTTAACGTTAACATTCGATGCTACTTACTTAACTGATGAGCATGAAATAAATTTTGGAGCTCAGTACGAGTCACTTCGTTTATACAATTTATTTGCTCAAAACTCATTGGGCTCATGGAAGTTTGATAGCTTAGAAGACTTTGCGAACCGCAATGTAGGCTTTTATGATTTCTCTTATCAAAATGCCTACACGAATAATTCGGCTGATACCGCTTATGATGTAAGACGTAATCAACTTGCACTTTACATTGAAGATACTTTCTATGTTGGTGACGACTTAGAGGTTACTGCGGGTGTTCGTTATGAACGTTTATCATCAGATGACAAACCTACTCTAAACGAAAATTTTGCCAGTACTTATGGGTTCACAAATCAAGAAAATCTTGACGGCTTAGATATCATTTTACCGCGTATTGGCTTTAAATATTATGCGACAGAAGCGCTTACAATTAGCGGTGGTATCGGTCGTTTCCAAGGCGGCATTCCTAATGTTTGGTATAATAACTCATTCCAAAGTGATGGCATCACGCTTGTATCGGCACCTAATGATGTAATAAATGATTACTACGCTAATAACACTGCTGATATTACCCAAGTGCCTGATGAAATTAAAAACTCTTTGCAGCAAGGCGCTGGTAGTGTTGCATATATAGACCCAGATTTTAAACTTCCTTCAAGTATTCGTACCCAAGTTGGTTTTGAGTATGATTTTGACTCTGAGCTATTCGGTGACGGCTTTAAATGGCAAGCCGAAATCGCGTATCATAAAAAAGAAAATGAAGCCGTATGGCACAATTCTTCAATTACACCTGTTGGCTTAGCTGCTGATGGTGAACGCGTGATTAATCAAACTATATATTCAGGTTCACTTACTGATAACGTTGATATTGAAATGACGAACTCATCTGATGATGGTCGTTCAATCATCTTATCAACGGGCATTGCCAAAGAGTGGGATAATGGTTTATTTATTTCTGCAAGTTATGCGCATCAAGATGTTAAAGAGTCTTCAGCAGGTTCGGCATCACAGGCAGAAGGTAACTATAAACACAATATCACTGTAAACCGCAATGAAGATATTGCTGCTCGCGGGTTTTATGAAATAGAGCATAGCTTTAAAGTTAACCTAGGTTATACCGCTGAGTTGTTTAGTGGTTATGCGACTAAATTTAACGTCTACTTTGAACGTCGCTCTGGTCGTCCATTCAGCTACACAATGGGAATGTATAAAGATGGTGATTTAGGGGATACTAGTTCACTGTTTACAAACGGTGCTTACTTACCTTACATACCAACTGGTGCTGACGATCCAAATGTAAACTGGGGCGAGTCAAAAATTTCTTGGGCTGAGTTAGAGCCTCTACTGCAAAGTGCTGGTATTTCTCAACGTGGCGGTATTTTAGCTAAAAACACAGCTACACAACCATGGGTTACAACCATGGATGTAAGTATAAAGCAGGAAATTCCTGGTTTTGCTCAAGGTCATAGTGGTGAGGTGTACTTTATGATTGATAACTTCGCTAACCTTTTAAATAGTGACTGGGGCATCGAGAAAAGTCTAAGCTATTCAAATCAAACAATTTATGATTTTGGTGGGCTTGACGACCAAGGTAGATATAAACTTGATAATACCTATGGCGGCGCTGATGTAAGGAACTACTCGCGAATTAGTAGCTCATCTGCTTGGCAAGCTAAAATCGGTGTTAGCTATAAGTTTTAATCTATAACTTGCACTGCAAAAATTTATAAATATTAAAAAGCCATTACATTTATGTAATGGCTTTTTTTTGAAAAAGTCACTTTTCATCTGTTTGTCATAAAAACTACTTACTATCTGCACAGTAAAATATTGAAACATTAATAAAACGCTAAAGTTCGCATGAAAAGTGTTTTATAATAAAAAAGTTACAGTTGTATTTTATTTGTAACAATCAAATGAGGTACACTATGTAAACATTTTGGGTTAGGTGTGTTACTCAGCCTCCTAATCCAAAATTAAAATAAAAAAGCTATTAAAAGTTTATTTAACTACACGGGAAAATAAAATGAAAATTCAACTTCGCAAAACGGCTCTATCACTTGCTATAGCGGCATGTGTTGGTGTGAGTGGTGCTGCAATTGCAAACGAAACAACCTCAGCAATTAAAGGTCAAATAAAGGGTCCTAACGGTAACCCTGCTGCAGGAACTAAAATTACTATCCTACACGTTCCTTCAGGCTCAGTTAAAACAACTGAGACTAACGACGCTGGTTACTTCACAGCAAAAGGCCTTCGTGTTGGTGGTCCATATAAAGTAGTTGTAGATTCTGACACTTATGCAGATCAAGAGTTCAATAATATTATCTTGAACATTGGTAGCGACTACCCTGTTAATACTTCACTTGAAAATATCTCTGATATTGAGCAAATTGTAGTAACTGGCCGACCAATCAGCACTATGTCTGGTGGTACGGGTCCTGCTTCAACATTCACGTTAAGCGATCTTGAAAATCAACCAGCTATTAACCGTGATTTAAAAGATATTATTCGTATTGACCCTCGTGTTGCTATTGATGATAGCCGTGGTTCAATCAACTGTGGTGGTGGTAACCCACGCTTTAACAGCTTAACCCTTGATGGCGTTCGCATGAACGATAACTTTGGCTTAAGCTCAAACGGTTATCCTACTATTCGCGCTCCGTTCTCTTTTGATTCAATCGAGCAAGTAGCAGTAGAATTAGCACCATTTGATGTTCAATATGGTGGTTTCACATCATGTAACATTAATGCGGTTACTAAATCTGGCGGCAACGACATTCACGGTGGTGTATTCTACGATTACACTAACGATTCAATGAAAGGCGATAAGATTGAAGGTGATGACGTTGATAACGGTGATTACAGTGAAAAACGTTATGGCTTTAACGTTGGTTTACCGCTAATCAATGATACACTTTTCTTGTTCACTTCTTACGAAAAACTTGAAGGTGTTAAACAGTTTAACTATTCATCGTTAGTATCGTCAGCTGACATCGAGCGTATTAAACAAATTACACGTGATGTTTATGGTTACGAAGCCGGTGCAACACCAGCAAGCTCACCGGTAGAAGATGAAAAAATCTTAGTGAAGTTAGACTGGAACATCAATGATGATCATCGTGCTAACCTAATTTATAACTACAATGATGGCTTTAC